>NZ_JANCOU010000002.1:0-226482 GCF_024295665.1 Streptococcus sp. CF8_St5-17 | reverse complement strand
ACTACAACTGTAGAACCTAAGGCTACTTCAAGTACAACAACTACAACTGAAGATAAACCAGGGCTTCCAGAAACTGGTGAAAGAAAAGGAACATTTGTAACAATTCTTGGTACTATCATCCTTGTTTCATCAATTCTAGTTGTTAGAAACTCACTTAAATCTAAAAATAACTAATTTTAATGAACATAATTAAAGAGGTCTAATTTTAGAGTATTTAAGTTCATAAACAAAAAAAGGGTTTACTAAAAGGTAAACCTTTTTTGTTACATGATCATTAAAGACAAACAAAAATCGATAACCATTTTATAGTCATCGATTATAAAGATTTTTTTAGTCTTTTTCACCTAGTTTACTGTTGATGGTCATCATGATACTTGCAATCTTTTCACCCCAATATGGATCGGAAGCGTAAAGAACGTTCATACCAGATGATTTGTTACCAAGATAGGTTCTACCTTCATCAATATAATTTTCTCGAATCCATTTAGCTGCACCCAAGATTCCCTTATCAACATTGTCAAAACTCTTTGCAGAATCATATGGAGTTGTATCATAGGCGGCAATACCAAAGAAGTTATTCTTATCTTTAGCAATTTGACTACGTCCCCATGCACTTTCCAGAGCACTGTGGGCCATGAGATAGAGTGCATTGACCTGATAACGTTTCTCCGCTTCTTTGAAGACCTCTCCTTTACCTGCAAGGCGGCTGCCCTGAATATTCATAAGAGAATAAACCTTATTCAATTCTTCTGCTGTATAATTTGTTGGCTTTCTTAGATCTCTATAGAGGAATGGGTTCTCAACTTTAAAGTTATCAAAGTTAACGCCATCTGATGAATAGTATTTTGTACCAATAGCCATAGATGAACTATGAGGTGCTACACGAATACTTGTATAAGGTGATAACTCGTGATAAAGATAACGACCATCGCTTGTGTAATGAGGGATAAACTCGTCACTAGAATTTACAGCTATAAGGTCACTCTTATTCATAAAGCCTGAAAGTCCAGAAATTTGGACTGGGAGTCTGTCACCTTGAGACTCTGTGTCAGAAACAGCAACTATAGTACCTTGAGAAATATAGCTAAGTCTAGCTCCAGAAGCACTATAAACATAGGCTGTTATTGGTTTTACTTTATAATAACTAGATGAATTAGAGATCCACTTCCCGTTATTTTCAAAGCTATAATTTTTACCATTGATTTTGAGTGTTCCAGTAGCATATAGTCCATCATCTTTTAGATAATACCAAGCATTGTAACTCTTATCAAAGATCCACTCATTCTTGGCCATATAACCATATGATTTGAGATAGTAGGACCCTTGCCATTGGTTTTCAGCATAAGAACCATCTGATTTTAGGTAGAACCAACTATTGTATTTTTTATCAAAGAACCATTCGTTTTGAGCCATGGCGCCACTATCTTTTAGGTAGTATTTATCTTTCCATTGACTACTCAACATGACCCCGTCTTTATCAAATAAGTACCAAGAGCTATTAATCTTTTCCCATTTATTACGAACGACTTTTCCTGAATCAGTAGCATAGTACCACTTTTCATCCATTTTTACCCAGTTCTTTTCAGCCATAGCACCGCTAGTCTGAAGAAGATAGTCATTATAAATGGTTTTGCTTAACATGATACCAGTTTCATCAAAACGATACCATGAACCGTTAATTTTTTCCCATTTGTTGCGGATAATCTTTCCTGATTCTGTGGCATAAAACCACTTCTCATCTATTTTTACCCAAGAAGTTTCAACCATAGCTCCGCTTTTATTAAAGAGATAGTCATCATAAACTGTATTGCTAAGCATGATACCGTCTTGGTTAAAATAATACCAATGGCCAGCTATTTTTTTCCAATTCGTAACAGCCTTTTTATTTTCATAATAACGCCATTGACCATTCTCTTTTTGCCAACCTTCTTTGTTGACCTCTTCAGTAATTTCTTCTGTTGAAGAGTTATCCTTGGTAAGGGCTGTTTCTTGTTTCTGTTCAGATTGAGAAGAATCCTTTTCTGCCTTGATTTGTGTTTCGTTTTGATTCTGCTTATCGTTCTGCTCTTGACCTTGAGCTTGCTTTTTCTCTTTAGCTTCCTTACTCGTTCCATTTGCTACAGTTTTGTCAGAACTTTCTATTTTATTTGTAGCTTGGTTTTCTTCAGCCAACACTGTTGTTTTTGAAATACCTGCCATGGAAAGAATAACAGTACTTGCTAGTAATATCTTTTTCATTTTTAACCTTTCAATTTTATATTCCCTAAATTTTTTACTTCTTACTTATCGTTTTAAAGACAACATTTATCCACTTTATTATACAATATAATTTTAATTATAAAAGTAAGGTCTTTAAGAAGAAAGAAAGTTGTAATATTGTTAAAACATTTTAGAAATGAAAGTCAACAAAAAGTAGTCGAACAGGATATGAACGACTACTTTTTATCATTTATCTAAACTTCAGCTGTTCTGAAATTCTTCTTCAGTCGAATAGGATTTATAAATATTGATAAAAGAGCTAGAACGACAAACCCGATACCTACATACCAGTATGGTGCATCAAGTGTGGTTGAACGACCAGAAAGATTGACAATTCCGCGGAAAAGTGTACCCGCTGTAATAATCGCTACTGCCGAATTCCATAGATTAAAACTAATACGAGAAAATTGTGGAAGAGCTTTGAGCAAGATTGCTAGTAGAAATCCTCCAATAAGAGGTACTACAAATAAATAGTGCATATGAACTGATGTCTCTCCAAAACTAAATGCTTCATAAATTCTAGAAAAAGCAAAGAAGAAAATAGTGATTAGTGTATAAGAACTGACTGTTTTTTTAAACCGTTTTTTGCCAAAATTAGTAACCGATGTAGACAATATCACTCACCGCCCTTTCTGAAATTTTGTTTCCTCCAGTCGTTGGCTTGTTAATAACCTGACCGTTGAAGTAAAGCGTAGATGATCCACCACCATCAAGGTTATAGACCGTTTCGATTGGTACTTCTAAGATTTCATATTCTTTGCTTGCTTCCAGAAGCATGTTCATTTCGTATTCATAACGTTGCCCTTCGATCTTTAGCATAAAAGGAATGAGATTTGTTGTAAAAGCGCGAAGGCCTGTTTGTGTATCTGTTACTCCTACTCCTGTTTGTAATTTAAAGAGTACTTTTGTCAAGCTATTCCCAAAACGACTACGGAGTGGAACCTTACCTGTAAAGGCACGCACACCCAAGATTAGCTTGTTAGGATTTTCAGAAGCTTTGTTAGCCGCACGGAATATATCCCAAATTTTGTGTTGACCATCTGCGTCTGCTGTGACTACTGTTCCATAAATGTTTTGGTCTTGGATATAAGAAAAGGCTGTTTTAAGCGCCTGCCCTTTACCTTGATTCACTTCGTGACGGAGTACCGTAGCATATTGCTCGGCTTTATCAAAGATTTTTTGGCACTTTGATGAACTTCCATCGTCAATGACAAGGATATGAAAATTACTCTTTTCATGAATTTTTTCGATAAGTTTGATAAGTTTATTATCAGGTTGATAAGCTGGAATTACTATATAGTTCATACCGGCACTCCTTTCTTAGTGATAGTATAACTATACAGAACATCGCTTAAAGATACCTTATATCAGTTTTCTTTAAGATAAAGTTTAAAAAAACTTTAAGCTTAAAAAATGGATTTATTGGCTAATAAGAATTATGATTTGAATTTTCAGATAAAAATAAATATACAAAAACTACAATCTGTTTGGTACAGACTCTAACTATAGAAATATAGGGGACTACACTAAAAAGCCATCCAATTTGGATGACTTTTTTTAAAACTATTTACTTAGTTCTCAGATTTTTTACTTTTTTTGAAAAGTGAAATACCAAAGATTCCAGCTAAAATAGCAAGAAGATTCATAGCTAATGGCGAATCAGTAGTACCTGTATTTGGTAACTGAGCTTTTTCATGAGCTACTTTTTGCTCAGAAGATTGAACTTTATCTTGTTGAATAGGTTTCGGTGTTTCTTCTGATTTGCTTCCTGGATCTGGTTCTTTCTCATACTCATAGATAACATGAGTTGTTCCTTCTTTTAACTGACCTGTTTCAGGTGCAGATGTTGAAGAAACACCAACTAGATTGTATTTTTTACCATCTACAGTGATAGAAGACGGACGCTCATCTGCATTTTCAGCAGCATTATAGGTCACAAGATTTCCATCAGATCCATAAATAGAAGTTAATGGTGTGTCTTTATATGTTTCCTTGATAGATTGATTTGTTCCCTTGATAACATAATCCACCACTACATCTCCATAGTGAAGCGTAGAAACATCCTGGTCAGCCATATCTTCAAATTCTGAAGCATAGTATTTAACAGCACGATTGGATTTCAAACTAAACATTTTAACATAATTAAAGAAGGTCTCAGGATTAATATTAACATCATGAGGAATAGTTTTCCAGTCACCGTTATTTGGTGTGATATGAGTAGCTGGGTTTGCAACTGACCTAACTAGATGGTCATTCTGAACATAAGTATCATCTACTAAACTTGGATTACCTAGAGCACCATAAGTCGTTTCCCCATTGTTGTCTTGATAATATACTCGATTTCCATTATATTCTTCTAGACTTTGGCAACCTTCTTCATATGAACCAGCCCCACCACCATCTTGAGAACATTTCCAAGCAAATCTCGCGTCGATTGGTAAGTACTTGATCTTCTTAGCTTCCTCCAAGGGTACGGTCACAGAAACTCGAAAAGCTGTTGATCTAAATGTATTTGAAACAACAGTATATAAATTAACTGCATCATCAGTAGAGGTTGGATCAGTGATATTACCGTCAACATCCTTCATATTAACAACGGAAGGTTTCTTACCAGCTGCTAGTTCCTCAGCAGTTGGAACATTCCCCCTTTTATCATCAACAGGTTCATTATACGAAATCTCTTTCATTGGAACATTAACATCTACAGGATTTCCATTGTCATCATATGTTCCGATCAAAGTGAAATTAGCTTTTGCACCTGAAATATTAGGAATACGGATACGAACACCGCGAACAGCTTGACCATGATCACTTGAGTGCAATTCTTTGAAGGCTACAGTGTAATTGTAGACTACACTTTTACCATCCTCAGTTAAATGTGCTGGAAGTCCTTCAACATTGACGTAACCACCTTCATCAATGATATTGCTACCAGTTGAATCTTCTTTCCCGCCAGTTGTAGCTTCGCTATTAGTTGAGATTTCCTCAGTTTTTGGTGAGGAAGCATTGGCACCCTCTTCGTCTGATTTCAGTGAGGTGTCACTAGTAGGGTCTGGTGCAACCATA
The DNA here is from genome assembly GCF_024295665.1 of Streptococcus sp. CF8_St5-17. NCBI lineage: Bacteria > Bacillati > Bacillota > Bacilli > Lactobacillales > Streptococcaceae > Streptococcus > Streptococcus sp. CF8_St5-17. The sequence continues at coordinate 221,157 of NZ_JANCOU010000002.1, read as the reverse complement.
GTTTTTGGTGAGGAAGCATTGGCACCCTCTTCGTCTGATTTTAGTGATGTGTCACTAGTAGGGTCTGGTGCAACCTTATTGTCTGCTGAAGAAGTGTTCTCAGCATCAGTTGAATTAGTAATACCTGGTGTCACTGAAACATTTGCTGGTTCGCTATTAGTTTCTTCAGCTTGAACTACTGACTGTGATACCAGATTTAAAGCAAAAACAGACATTGTAATAATGCCAAATTTAGTGAGTTTTTTCATTCACTTTTTCTCCTTATATGAATGGAATCATGCATAAGCAAAATCCTATTCATTGATAATATTTTTTATACATTATACCATGTAAGCGCTTAGTTTTTCAAACAATAACCTAATAAAGACTCCTTCATTCGGTTTTATCTCTTAATTTTTCAACGAAGAGATAGGCTGCGGGACAAGTTAAAGTGTTTTTGATAGTCAGATTATTGATTTGATAAATCTTTTTACGGTCGGTATGTGGAAATTCTCTACAAGCCTTGGGACGAACATCATAGATGGAACAGAGATTGTCACCACCAAGAAATGGACATGGCATTGTCTTAAAGATCTTATCACCGTCTTCATCTACCTGTAGAAATTCATCTTCGAAGGCTGGTAATTTCATTTTAAAGTATTTGGCAATGCGTGTGATATCTGCTTCCTTAAAATCCGGTCCAAGGCTCTTGCAACAGTTAGCACAGGCTGTACAATCAATTTCCTCAAAAACCTCTTGGTGAATTTGAAGGGCAATCTTATCTAGATTTTTTGGAGCTTTCTTTTTCAGGTTTCCAAGAAATTTACGATGCTCTTTTTGCTTTTGTAATGCTAATTGGTGATAGTATTCGATATCGATTTCTTTTGGCATAGATTCTTTTACATCCTTTTCTGAAACTAGTATACCATAACTGAAAATAAATAAAAACTACTGTCAAGTATGACAATAGTTTTTACAAGATTAGTTCACCTCGACCACTTCAACCATATCTTTGCCAAGCAAAATCAGATATTTTTCAACCTTGTCTATTTGATAAGAACGGGATAAGGCTTCTGCATATAGAGATAATTGACCTCTATAACGTTCAATCAGTTGACTTGGATATTCATAATGATCTGTCTTGTAGTCAAAAAGAACAATTTTATCCTCATAAACTAGATAACCATCTAAAATTCCACGGACAACAAAGTCTTCCTGACTCTTAGCATCTCTTTTTAACATAGAGAAGGGTTGTTCTCGATAAAGTTTATCTTGATTTTTAAGAATCTCTTGACCAAGAGCTGTATCAAAGAAAGACAAGATTTTATTAAGATTAACTTTATCTTTAACAGCAGGGCTTGCTTGCACTTGCTCTAAAGCCACCGTTAAAGTTTCTAATTTAGGTTCCTTATCAAGATTGATTCGCTGCATGAGTTCATGGGTAGCACTACCAATTTCAGCTCTAGTGACTTTTTCTGTCTTGGAGAAGTCTGGGAGTTCAAACTGAATAGTATTTTCTTTTGGTTTACTTTGACCAGCTACTACTACACCTTCCATATCCATGACTGGTTCATAAAACTTCTTAATCTGGCTTGGGGTCTGAACACTTGGGAGATTGATTGCTGCACGATGGATTTCATTATACACTTCCACTTCTTTCAGCATTTCTAAAGCTTCCTTAATGGTATCAGACTGACGGTTACTTGTCTGAGAAAGATCTTGGAGCTGGCTTTTAGTTTCCAATTTACCGATAGCTTCTTCTGTCAGTTGTTCTTCACCCTCGAAACGAACACTAAAGTGTAAGTCCTCTTTAGAAAAAGCTTGATAGATTGCCCAAATCCAGTCCTGGAAATTTTGAGCATCTAACCTGGTTTGACGTGTTAGGAGACCTTGCCCATTTGTCAGGTATTCTTTAGACTCCAACTTTTCCCTTGATCCCTTTCCGACTAGATAGAGTTTTTTCTCAGCACGAGTCATGGCTACATAAAGTAAACGCATCAACTCAGAATAGCTTGCTAATTGCAGCTCTTCCTCATTTTGAGTATAAGTCAAGCTTGGGATAGATAACTTAATCGATGATGGAAGATATTCCTCTTTTGCATTTGTAGCTACTCTAGCCACATACTTAAGGCCAAGCCCGTTTTTTCGACTGAGGATAACCTCAGACTTACTATCCTCCTTGTTAAATTGCTGATCAATATTGAGAATAAAGACATAAGGGAACTCAAGTCCCTTACTCTTATGAATACTCATAAGCTCCACAGCATCCTTAGGTGGAGCTACAGTGACGCTGGCAAGGTCATGCTTGGCTTCCAAGACTTGATCAATCATAGTTATGAAACGTGATAAGCCTTTAAAATTACTCTTTTCAAACTGGTCAGCTCGTAGGGCTAGGGCATAAAGGTTGGCCTGTCTAGCCTGACCATTTGGCAAAGCACCAACATAATCATAATAGAAACGTTCACTATAGATTTTCCAAATAAGGTCATAAAGCGAATGAGTTTTTGAGAACAAACGCCAAGAATTAACAGTTTCCAAGAAAAGGTTAAGCTTTTTATGGAGTTCAGATTTTATTAAATCCTTTTGGATACTAGTTTTTGCTTGAGCATTGACTAGTTTTTCATAAAAGTTCTCTTGAACCTTATCCTCAGAATTTTGAAGAGCTAGACGAGCCAATTCATCCTCATCGAAGCTAAACATCGGAGATTTCATTAGAGCAACCAAAGCAAAGTCTTGAAGAGGGTTGTGGATGACACGAAGAGTATCCAACATCACCTGGACTTCTAGGGATTGCAAATAGTTTGCTTGAGTACCGTCTGTCTTAACAGGAATACCATATTCAGACAAGGCGAGCAGAACTTGATCATTACGACTTCGACTAGCAGTTAAGAGAGCCATGTCCTTGAAAGGAACCCCTTTATCATTATGAAGATGCAATATCTCCTTAATGACCATTCGCATTTCACCAGTCAGTTTGTTGGTCGAAAACTCTTCCTCTTCCTTAGAATCACCGTCAACATCCTTATCATACAAGAGGACTTCTGCCTTGTTTTCTGAATCTGGCTGTAAATCAGTATTTCCGAAAACAAGTTGATGCATGCCGTCATAAGATATCTCTCCAACTTCCTCATCCATGAGATGCTTAAAGACATCATTAGCAGCATCAAGAACTTCAGAACTACTACGGAAGTTTTCCTTGAGCAGTATTAACTGACCTTCTTTGCCATCCTTAGCAAAACTATGGAATTTTTCATTGAAGATTTGGGGATCTGCCTGTCTAAAACGATAAATAGACTGCTTGATATCTCCCACCATAAAACGGTTATAGCCGTTAGAGAGGAGTTCTAACATCCTCTCCTGGATATGGTTGGTATCTTGGTACTCATCGACCATGACTTCGTGGAAACGTTCCTGATACTCTTGACGAACCTGAGGGAAGTTTTCCAATATCTCAATGGTATAGTGGCTAATATCCGCAAATTCAAAGGCATTTTCTTCGCGTTTACGCTTTCGATAAGTAGTTACAAAATCACTCATGAAAACTTGAAAAGTCTTTGCTAAGTCCCAAGACTCTTGATGATAATCTTCTTGGAATTTTAGTAAAGTGATTTGGTCATTTAGTGCAATTAGCTTTTCAAACTTGTCTTTTCTCTCTTGGTTGTACGCTTCTTTCAGTTCTAGGAGTTCAGCCTTGCGACTAGCATTTGTGAGAGCACGGCCACCCTTATCCTTAGAAATATTCACAACTCGCTCTAGAACTTCTTGATAGTGATTAGAGCTTGATTCATGGTTTAAAGCACCGATTTCATCAAGAACTTGTTGAACAGCCTCTAAATACGCTGCATTACCGAATTTCTTTGCATCATTATCCAAATGGTAACGGAAAAAGCTTTCTAAATCCCAGAGTTTCTCCTTTATATTGTCTACAAGGTTTTCTTTAGCAACTGTAAAATCAGCCTTTTCAAAACCTTTTAGGAATGAATCCTGTAGCCAATCCTGAGGATTACTTGTAGATTGCAAAAAGTCATAAATCATATAGACCTGTTTACGCAATCCACGTGCATCCTTACTTTTACCCGCAAAGTTCTTGACCAGCTGACCAAACTGTTCTTGTTCCTTACTTTGGTAGTGACTTTCGAAAACTTGTCGAAAAACATCATTCTTTAAGAGGAGTTGCTCACTTTCATTCTCAAGAATGCGGAAGTTTGGGGCGAGGTCAATCAGATAACCATGTTTAGCCAGGAACTTCTGAGTAAAAGAGTCCATAGTTCCGATGGCAGCGTTTGGTAAATCAGCTAATTGTCTTCCAAGATGCTTTTTTAGCTTCAAATCTTGAGTCTCTTGGATTTGTTGGCTGATTTTCTTTTCCAAGCGTTCTTTTAACTCGGTTGCTGCCTTGACTGTAAAAGTTGAGATAAAGAGTTGGCGAATTTCTACACCACGCGCTAACTGATCAAGAATGCGTTCAGCCATGACATAGGTTTTTCCTGAGCCAGCTGATGCTGAAACCAGAATGTTTTTTCCAGAACTGTAGATAGCTTGAATTTGCTCAGCGGTTTTCTTTAGTTTCTTGTCAGAATGAGCTTCTGCTACTTGCAACTCTTTAATCTCTTCTTGGGATAAAAATTTCATCGCTCCAACTCCTCTCTTATTTTATTAAACCATGCTTCCTTGTCATTACTCTTAGCTACCTTATCTAACAATCTAGCCTGACCTAGATGGTAATTGGCTTCAAATCCTGTAATAGCTTGATATTGTTGAACATATGGCGCAATACTTCTGCCGTCTTCTGTATAGGGATTGATAGCAAATCTACCAGATAAAATCTTCTCTGCTGCTTTCTTATAAATAAGGGCATTATAGTCTAGTAATAATTGGAATTCCTCATCAGACAACTGATAGGTCTTGTTTTTATTATATAGTTCACCAAGATTCTTTATCTCTTTTTCAAGAAATAGTCCTTGGTATTTCATACTCTTATTCGCTTCTGCTAAAGCTTTTGAAAGAGTTTTATTGGCTTGTAAGGACTGAATCGGTTCAGCCATCTCTAAATACATAGCTCCAAAGAAATCTCTATTTCCTTCTTTTTTAAGAGCAGCCAGATAGGTTGGTAATTGCGAGTTGAGACCGTTATAAAAGAGAGGAAAGTTAAACTGAGTTGCAGAAGATTTGTAATCTACAACACCAATAGCTTCACTAGTCTTTAATCGATCGATACGGTCCACTTTCCCACGGACATAGACATTTCTGCCGTTATCTAACTGAACAAAGGCTTGTTCCTTACCACCAAAGACTGCCTCTTCCTGAATTGTTTCAATCTCAGCATTGTGACGCAGAATATGTCCTGTAGCTCGAGCTACATCCAAAAGAACTTCCTTGGTGAATTGAGCTTCTAAGCTTTCCTGATAAATAGCTTGAAACTCTCGTTCCTGACTAGTTTCAGAAATGGCTTGTTCTAAACGTCGGTCAAAGGATTCATTAGTCGGAAGTTTCATTGCTCGTTCAAAAATACGATGCAAGAAATTCCCGTGACTTCGTGCATCAGGACGGAGACGCAATTCTTCCTGCAAGCCTAAGACATAACGAAGGTAATAACTATATTCATTTCGATAAAACTCCGTTAATCCCGAAGTTGATAAATAAAAATCTTGGTTTTGAGGATACAAGGCATCCAAAGTATCTGCTGCTAAAGTCTTACTTCGTGGACTTGTAGGCAGGACTGGATTTTCTAAACCTTGGTCTTCCAACTTTCTCCCCATAACACGAGCTAAAACTTTAACAAAGGTTAAGTCTTGTTCACTTGTCTCCATCTCACCTTGCTGATGATAGGCAACAAGACTAGACAAAAGACTGTGATAAGAACCAATATCATCCTTTGATAGGTTTTTTCGATCAGCTCTCTTTTCAATCTTGCTAAAACCAAAATCCTGTAATTCTTTCAGATAAACCGACTCTTTACTCTCATTTTCATTGAGTAAACTTGGTTCCGATAAGACTAATTGCTTCTTGGCAGAATTTACCAAAGAAAGCATGGTATAGCGATTCTTCTTAAGATTTTCATGGCTAGCAATCAATAATTGAGAGCCATCTTGGGTTGCTTGGTTCAGTACATCCCTTTCTTCATCGCTCAATAAACTAGTGTTTTGAGCAATTTTAGGCAAGTGATCTTGACTCAAACCAAGTGCATAGATGTAATCAGCTGTCAAAGGCGCAATTAAATCATAACTCTGCACCAGAACAGTATCTACCGTTGCTGGGATCGTACGATAATTTGATAAGGACATTCCTGAATGAAGAAGAGCCAAGAAATCATCCAAAGTGACCTGAGAACTTTCAAATACAGTTGCAAATTGCTCCATTACGTGGCAAAATGCTTTCCAGACCTCCTCTTGTCTTTCTTGTTCCGCCACTTCCATTGTTGCAGATAAGATATGCAGTTGCTTAGTCACAAAGGAATCCTTCAAAAAATTCTTCCATTTTTCAAGGATATTCTCTGCCTTTTGTTTACGACTGGATAATAGAGTTTCTAGTGGGCTTAGAACACGAACACGAAGCTCATTTAATTTGACCAAATCAAATTTTTCACGATGATTTTTTGTAAATTCTTGTTTAAAGTTTGAAAGACCATCAATACCTAAATAGCGGATATATTGTTCAAAGCTATCGATTTCTTCTTGACTAAGGTCGGTATATAAGCCGGTTCGTAAGAGATTAATCAAATCTTCTTGACGGAAATAGTAACGTTTGAGGCGTCCGATGGATTCTACAAATTGAGTCAAAGGATGATGAGCCATAGACTCACTCTTACCTAGATAAAAAGGAATCTGGTATTGATTAAAAATTGTCTGCAGGGACAGTTTATATGACTCTACATCTCCTAGTAAAATACGAAAATTCTTATAACTCAGTTCTGGTTCTTGGTGCAATTTCTGGCGAATACTGCGAGCAACTAACTCCAACTCTTCTTTTTGGGTCAAACAGGACCAGATTTGTAAATCTTCTCTATCCTCATCAGTCACTTCTAAACTGATTTCTGAATAATCATAGGCACTTTCAAGTAATATTGAAGCTTTAGCAAAAGCATCAAGTTTCTCATGTTCTTGACAAGTATTTTCTGCCTTGGTCTGGTATTTAAAGGCTAAATGATGCAAAAACTCAACACTGGCTTGATAGAGATTCCCTTCAGTAAATGGACTTGTATAAGCTTTTTTAGTTGCATAAGCCCCGATAACAATTTCAACACCCTTACGATAAAGTAGATCAACTAGGTGTTCCTCTTCTGCAGAAAAACGAGTAAAACCATCAATGACTAGGGCAATCTTACTAAAATCACTGCTTACCTTGTTTTCTTCGATAGCATCAATCAGATAGGTTAATGGACTCCCCTGTGAAATTTGTCCTTGGTTGAGATATGCTGTTACCTTTTCAAGAATCAAGAGTAAATCAGAACGTTTATCAGCGTCAGCTAGACTTTCCAAGTCTAAAAAACTCATCTTTGCAGTTGTCATTTCATGATAAATCTCAATCAGTTGTTGGATGAATTGCGGATCTTGCTTAATAGCCCCGTAAACATGCAAATCCTTAGCGTCTATCTCAGACAGACATTTATAAAAAGCCATGCCCAGACCAATATCATCGAGACTTGACTTCGCGGGTATATCGTTTAAAACCAGATAACGAGCCATTTGAGCAAAGCGCGTGACTGTAATCGCAAAAGAAGCCTGCTGACTCAAGCACTCCAGTACGGCACGTTCCTTTTCAAAAGAAAGAGAGTTAGGGGCGATATAAAAGACTCGTTTACCTTGGTCAACAAGTCCTTGAGCCTCCTTGGTTAGGATTTCTGTCAAAGAAGTCCGAGTATCGGTATAAAGTAGTTTCATCTCTGCCTCATTTGCTTTTTTTCATTACCTTTTATTATACCATTTTTAAGCTGAAACAGTTTGGTGCAAAGGACAAATTTCAACCTATGAAAGATATAAAAACAGAATAAAAAATCGGAATAACTCCGACTTTTTATTATTTACCTACCAGAAAACAAGAGTACCCATAATTCCCAAAATGCAACAATGTTGATCATGATGTGAAGTAAAATGGGATAATAGAGAGAGTGAGTTTTTCGGTATAGGAATGCTACAATCGCTCCTCCGCTTGCATAGGTGAAAAAGGCAAGTGGTGTTATACCATCAGAAACATGCACATAGCCAAAGACACAGGCTGATAGTAAAACATCTCCATACCAAGGTGAATCTTTCAAAAATGTATTCATGAGAACTCCTCGATAAACCAATTCTTCTGTAATTGGTCCTAGCAGACAAGTAATAAGCAATAAATATAGTAACTCTTGTCTCCCTGTCATCTCAACTAATTCATTTAAAGCCATTTGATTGGATGTTGCTGGGGTTAAAAAGGAAAACACAATACCTGAAAGATGATTGACTCCATAAGCAAGAAGCAAATAAACTGGATATCTCCATTTCCACTTCAACTCAAGAATTTTCCTACCTTCGAATACTAGTAAATAAAGAATAGCTATAAAAGTAACGATGAGCTCTAAAAAAGCAAGAATTTGAAAAAATTCTCTACTAGCAGGCACAAGTCTACCTGCAAAATGATTAAAAATCCACCAAAACCATGTCTTCCTATAAATAATTACTAACAAGGCTAGTAAAATCTGTACTGTTCTTCTTTTCATGATAAATCCTCTGCTTTTTTATACTTTACTCCATAATATTAAATGCATAGCAAATTTAGTATATCATATTTTTGTTATCTATCTACTAAAAGCCTAAATAGAAATGGCATTTCTCCTTACTTTAGTCTTATTTGTCTAAAATATGCTATAATATAAGCAAAACTCGTGAAAAGGAACTACTATGATTAAATTACTTGCCCTAGATATGGATGGTACTCTCCTCAACGAAGCCAAGGAAATCCCTCAGGCTCATATTGATACCATTCATAAGGCTATCGAAAAAGGTGTCAAACTGGTTCTATGTACTGGTCGTCCTCTCTTTGGAGTTCTTCCCTACTACAAGAAACTCGGGCTTGATTTGCAGAATGAATACGTTATTGTCAACAATGGTTGTTCTACCCACCAAACTAGTGACTGGAGCCTTGTTGACTGGCGAGAACTTAGCAAATCTGACATTGAATACCTGAATGACCTTGCTGAAAAGAGCGAGGTCCAGTTGACTCTCTTTGACGAGGAACACTACTTCGTTCTCGGAGGCAAACCAAATCCTATCGTTCAATATGATGCGACACTCGTCTTTGCTGACCTGACTGAAATCTCACTAGAGGAAGCCACTAGCGGTAAGTACCGTATGTTCCAAGGCATGTTCTTAGGTACAAAAGAACAAACAGATGATTTTGAACAACGATTTGCGGATGAACTTTGTCAGAGATTTAGCGGTGTTCGTTCTCAACCTGTTATCTATGAGGCGATGCCACTTGGCACAACCAAGGCTTCTGCTCTTTCTCGTTTGGCTGAGATTTTGGATATCCAACCTTCTGAAATCATGGCTATGGGTGATGCCAATAACGACATTGAGATGTTAGAGTTTGCTGGGCTGGGGATCGCCATGGGAAATGCCAGCGACCACGTCAAATCTCTCGCGGATGCCGTAACAACCAGCAATGAAGAAGATGGCGTTGCACGTGCTATTGAGAAATATATTTTCTAAACAAATAAAAAGCAACTAACAGATAACTCTGCTAATTGCTTTTTATTTTTAGAACAAAGCAGTCAATGCAGTTATAGTCCCTAAAATTATCCCAGGGATATTTGCTGCAACAATAGGGATATCTCTCTCTTCCTTAAAGAAGCCATAGTAACACCAGAGGCAACAGTTTAAAGCTGCAACTGCTGGTTGGATAAAATTCCCCTTATGACCTGCTAGATTATCTAAAATTTGTGGAATATAAGAAACATACATCATAATGGACATAAAAGTTGCAATCCAACCAACGATTTTCATTTGTTTTTCAGACATTTATTCTCCTTTTTCTGTCTAACTATATCTTTTTAACATATTTGACTTAAGCTTTTTTCTCAATCGGTGCTACACTAGCTAAAAGTTTTTTCAGACCGACTTCTGGGAAATTGATTTTCAATTCCTGTGTTGAGCCGCTACCTGATACCTCAAGGACAGTTCCTTCACCCCATTTTTTATGAAGAGCAATATCTCCGATAGACCAGCTAGTTTCACTAGATGACGATTTACTATTAGATGCAAATTGTCCAAATGGTAAACCACTTGATTGGATCGATGTAGGAGCAGCATTCCGCTTTCGTTCTTGAAGCGCCTGAGCCAAACTCATTCCTTTACCAAATGCTGTTCCTCTGCCACTATAAGACGCTTTAAAACTTGTATTAGTAGGACGTGCTAATCCTTGATAAGTCAACAAATCTGAACTAATTTCGTTGATAAAACGGGTCGGACGATTATAACTAGTACGCCCAAAAAGCAAACGTGAGTTAGCATTAGTCAGATAAAGAATTTTCTCGGCGCGCGTGATTCCTACATAGGCGAGACGACGTTCTTCTTCTAATTCATCTGGATCTTCAGAGGCACGACTAAGCGGAAAGACATTCTCCTCCATCCCGATGATAAAGACAACAGGAAACTCAAGCCCTTTGGCAGCGTGAAGAGTCATCAAGGTTACTTCAGATGTCTCCTGACTACCTGAGTCCGTATCTGCTATCAAAGCCAAGTCGTTCAGGAATCGACTAAGTTTATCTAGTCCTGTTTCCTCTTCGTCACTTTCAGGATTATCATCGAAGTTTTTTGTGACAGAAAGGAACTCCTCGATATTTTCAACCCGGGCCTTGCTCTCCAAGGTTGCTTGGGCATTCAGAATATCAACGTAGCCTGTTTTTTCTAATACTGCTTCTACCAACTCAGTGATTGTCAATCGGTCCAGTTGTTCACGCAAATCAAGAATCATATTGGCAAAATCCCAGATAGATTGGGCTGCTTTTCCTTTGATGCCAGACAGCATGATATTGGCTGAAGCATCCAGCATAGACATCTCTTGCATATTAGCAAAGTCACGAATTTTCTCAACAGTTCCTGGTCCAATACCACGCTTGGGTTCATTGATGATACGCTCAAAACTGATATTATCACTTAGGTTGGCAATGAGATTGAGATAAGCTATGATATCACGGATTTCTTTTCGGCTGTAGAATTTTGTTCCACCAACCATGGTATAAGGAATATTAGACTTGAGCAGAGCTTCCTCAATCGTACGTGACTGGGCATTGGTACGGTAAAGGACTGCAAAGTCTTTATGAAGGAAGTTATGAGTGCGACCAAGTTCATCAATGGTTTTGGCTACAAAGACAGCCTCATCCTGTTCGTCGTTTGCACGATAGTAAATAATCTGCTCCCCATCGGCATTTTGAGTCCATAGATTTTTTGGACGACGATTTTTATTGTTTTTAATGACGTCATTAGCTGCTTGGAGGATGGTTTTGGTAGAACGGTAATTTTCCTCCAGTAAAACAACCTTGGCCTCTGGATAATCTTTTTCAAAATCGAGGATATTCTGCATATCAGCGCCACGCCATCCGTAAATAGACTGGTCAGCATCCCCAACCACACAGATATTTTTGAAGCGTGAAGCCAAAAGTTTAACGAGTTGATATTGAGCGTGGTTGGTATCTTGGTACTCATCAACATGGATATATTGGAACTTTTGCTGGTAATAGGTCAAGACATCAGGATTTTGATCAAAGAGACGCAAGGTCAACATAATCAAATCATCAAAGTCAACAGATTCTGACTGACGAAGTTCTTTCTGATAGGCCGTATAACACTTAGCTACAATATCTGTATACAAGTCTCCTGCTTGAGAAGCGTAAGCCTCATCATCTATCAAATCATTCTTAGCATTAGAAATGGTCCCCAAAATAGAGCGTTCATTCCATTTTTTAGGATCCAAGTTTAACTGCTTGAGAATTCGTTTCATCAATGTTCGCTGCTCACCTGGATCGATGATGGTAAAGTTACGATTATAGCCGATATGGTCTGCATCACGACGTAAAATACGAACACACATAGAGTGAAAAGTCGCTATCAAACAATCCTGGGTAGCTGGATTGAGCCCATAAGCACGTTCCTTCATTTCACGCGCTGCTTTATTGGTAAAGGTAATGGCTAAAATATTCCATGGATTGACCATCTTTTCATCAATTAAGTAGGCAATACGATGGGTTAAAACTCGTGTTTTTCCAGAACCGGCCCCTGCCATGATCAGCAAAGGTTCTTCTGTAGTTTGAACAGCCTCGGCTTGACGGTCATTCATTCCCTTTAATAATTCGTTCATTTTCTCTTCCTATTCTACAAATCAATGTTTCTATTATATCAAAAAAGACAAAAAATAACTTTAACTGAGACAAGCTTCTATTTCCAATAAAAAAGAACACTTGCTAGTGTTCTTTAGATTTTAATTATGAATTGTTTCTAGGAGAGTTAGAAGGGCTTGTGCTGAGCGACGTCCAGCTTCTACGATAAATTCATCAAATGAAATAGAAGCTTCGTGATTCGCATTATCACTCATGGCACGGACAACTAAGAAAGGTAGATTCAGCGCGTGAGCTGCTTGAGCGATAGCCGCTCCTTCCATCTCAACCGCAAGCACCTGAGGAAAATGTTCTTTTATAGCTTTAATCTTATCTTCACCCGCAATAAAACTATCACCGGTCGCAATCAAACCTAAATGCCATTTTTGGTTAAGTTTAGACAAAGTTTCTTGAATCAAGCTAACAAACTTTTTATCTGTTTCAAAGTAGAGTGGTTGTTGAGCCATTTGACCGTATTCATAACCAAAAGCTGTCACATCAACATCGTGGTAGGCTAGTTTTTCAGCAATCACGACATCTCCTACTGAGATACCTTCAGCAAGAGCACCGGCCGAACCTGTATTGATGACAGCATCCACTCTAAAGTGATCAGCTAAGATTGCGACACTCATGGCAGCCATGACTTTACCAATTCCACTCTCGACCAAGACAAGCTCGATTGAACCAATATTGCCTGTATGATAGTGATTTCCTAATACCGTCTCTTCTTGAGCGTTTTCTAAATGTTGAACCAGGTAAACTAGCTCTTCAGGCATAGCTGCTATAATTCCAATTTTCATGACATTCCCCTTAAATAAATCTCATTGCTAAAACTAGCAAAATCAAGAGAAGAATAACAGCAAATAGAATCTTATTCAGTTTTGAGTTAAAGACATTTCTCTTAGTATTTTCAATTCGACGACTTTTATGGATTTGCGGTTCAACCTCAATCGTTAGGGTATCTTGACTAAATCCATGATCACTTGAACGTGAAGCTCTATAATGTTGGGATGAAGTAGATAATATCTTTGTCTCTTGATCATCCACTAAAGTGGGACCAGAGATATCTTCACCACGATTTGCACGCTCGATTATTTCGTCTGTTAATAAAGGTTTTCCCATAGGTTCCTCCCCTATTTTTCTTGTAATTCCCAGTACTGGATAGCCATGATAGTCTTGGCATCACAAATATCACCAGACTGGATTAGTTGTTTAGCTTCTTCAAGACTAACTTCAAGTAATTCTAAAGTTTCATCTTCATCCTGTGGACGTGGATTATTAACCTTTGTCAAATCACTTGCCAAATAAAGTTTTAATCGCTCATTACAGAAACCAATAGCAGAATAGAAATCATACAAAAGAGTCAGTTTCCCAGTGTAGGCAGCTTCTTCTTCCAATTCACGAAGGGCTGCTGCTTCAGGATCAGCGTTTTCTCCAATTTCTAGTTTTCCTGCAGGAATTTCAACAGAAACTTTTTCAATCGCCTTGCGATATTGCTTGACTAGAACAATCTTATTTTCTGGAGTAACTGCAAGAACACATACTGCACCATTATGGAAAATCAAATCACGTTGAGCTGTCCCTTTTCCATTAGGAAGTTTGACCTGGTCTTGTACCAATTGGAAAATAGGACCTTTATAGATTTCTTTACGGCTGAGTGTTTTCTCTTCAAATTCCATGCTTAGCTCCTATTTGTTTTTAGGATGATGTGGTAGATGAGTCGCATATTCGTCTTTGTTAACCTGGCGGCCACGACCGATGGCAATAGCATCTGCAGGTACATCTTTTGTAATGGTTGAACCTGCGCCAACAAGAGAGTTATCTCCTAGTTCTACAGGAGCAATGATGGTTGAATTAGAACCAACAAAAACATTGTTACCGATAACTGTCTTGTATTTATTTTTCCCATCATAGTTGACTGTTATAGTACCAGCACCAAAGTTGACGTCACTGCCAACTTCACAGTTACCAATGTATGTCAAATGACCCGCTTTGGTATTTTCGCCAATAAAAGAACCTTTCACCTCAACAAAGTTTCCGATATGAACATCCTTAGCTAAGCTAGATCCAGGACGAATATGAGCGTAAGGTCCAACTGTAACGCCATCTGCTACTGTGCTTTCTTCAATCATTGAGTTGGTAATTACAGCACCAGAACCTACCGTACTATCAACGATATAAGTTCCGTTGGTCAAAATAGTTTCTGCACCAATCTTACTAGAACCTTTAAGGGTTACATTCGCATCAATTTGAACGTCAGGGGCAATTTCGACATCCACATCAATATAAGTCGCATCTGGATTTACAAAACTTACCCCATTGACCATATGTACTTGATTAATACGACGACGCATTACAGCTTCAGCTGTAGCAAGTGCGACACGGTCATTTACACCGAGACTCTCATCAAAGTCTTTCAAAGTATAAGCTCCAACTTTCTCACCAGCTTCACGGAAAATACCAATCACATCTGTGATATAGTATTCACCTTGAGCGTTGTTGGTATTGATATTCTTAAGAGCCTCAAACAGACGAGCATTATCAAAAACATAAGTTCCTGTATTGATTTCTTTGATTTGTTTCTCAAAGTCAGTCGCGTCTTTTTGTTCAACAATACGGAGCACTTCAGCGTTGTCATTACGAACAATACGTCCATAACCAAATGGGTCATCAGCTTCTGCAGTTAAGATTGTAGCTACATTCTTGTGGTTTACATGGAAATCAATCAAGTTCTTTAAGCTTTCACCAGTGATTAAAGGTGTATCTCCAGCTATAACCAATGTTTGTCCAGAAAGACCTTCAAGAATTGGCTCAGCCATCATTACTGCATGACCAGTTCCCAATTGCTCAGACTGTCTCACAAAATCAGTTTGTCCGGCTAAAACTTGTTCAACTAGCTCTGCCTTATGCCCAACAACTGTAACAGTTTTTTTTGGGTTAATTGCACCTACACTACGAAAAACATGCTCAAGCATTGAAATTCCCGCAACCTTGTGCATAACCTTCGGTAAATCTGATTTCATACGGGTACCCTTACCCGCTGCTAAAATAATTGCATAATTTGCCATATTTTTCTCTTTTCTATAGAAATTCTTTATTATTATACCACATTTTAGTTCACGATACACAAATTTGATGAACTCAATACCACTCAAAAGACTGTCATTACTCAATTTTGAGTAAATATTTTGATTTTTTTCATTATTTACGATAAACTATAGAGGTATGAGAAAAAAAATTCATCCAGCTTTTATAGTTATTATATTTGCTGCTTTTATAGGACTCTTGATTCTCAATCGTCCACGATTCGAAGAACATCCTGTAAAAACCAAACAAAATCCAGTTCAAATAGAAACACAAGCTCTACATAACTTGGATAAGCCTATCATCGATATCTCTGGTTGGCAAAGACCGTCAGAGATCAACTATGATATTTTATCTAAAAACATCTCTGGTGCTATTGTTCGAGTCCACGGAGGAAACCAGATCACTACTGAGAACGATGCATCTTATACGAATGGAACAGATAAAGCTTATAAAAGTCATATCACAGAATTCCAAAAAAGGAATATTCCAGTTGCTGTCTATGCATATGTATCTGGAAAAAGTGTAGAGGAAATGGAAAAGGCTGCTGAAGCATTCTACAATTCAGCTTCCCCATACAACCCTAGCTACTATTGGTTAGATGTCGAAGAAAAAACCATGTCAGACATGAATAAAGGGGTTGAAGCTTTCCGTGCTAAACTAGAATCTCTAGGTGCTAAAAACATCGGTATCTACATCGGTGTTTACTTCATGGAGGAGCATAGCATTAGTACAGATAAGTTTTCAGCTATTTGGATTCCTTCCTATGGTGTAGATTCGGGCTATTTTGAAAGTTCACCAAATACAGACCTTGACTTTGATCTTCATCAATATACATCAAAAGGGAACCTGGTTGGATTTGAACATCATCTAGACTTAAATCTTATTTCTTTATCAAAAGATAAGGAAGAAACGTTTAGAAAACTATTCTTAAAACCTTAATTTCAATCAGCAAGCAGATATTCCTTCTGCTTGCTTTTTTATTTCTCTTACTTTGTGATATAATACAAGAAGAGAATTTTAGAGAATAAATATGGAGAGAGTTTATGTTATCTTGGATTTCAAAAATGATTAAAGGAATTGTTATTGCGCTAGGATTTATATTACCTGGTATATCTGGTGGTGTTCTGGCAGCTATTTTGGGTATCTATGAGAGAATGATTCGTTTCCTTGCCCATCCATTCAAAAACCTAAAAGAAGATATTCTTTATTTCTTACCTGTTGCTATTGGGATGTTACTAGGTATTGGGCTGTTTTCTTATCCAATTGAGTACCTCCTTGAGCACTATCAGGTTTATGTTTTATGGAGTTTTGCGGGTGCCATTATTGGTACAGTCCCAAGCCTTGTAAGGGAGGCTACTCAAGATTCAGAAAGAGACAAAGTCGATCTTATCTGGTTTTGGGTGACCTTTATTGTTTCTGGAATTGGTCTTTATGCTTTAAACTTTGTTGTTGGTTCACTCAGCGCAAGTTTCACAAGTTTTATCCTAGCTGGTGCTCTGCTTGCTCTAGGTATCTTGGTTCCAGGATTAAGCCCCTCAAATCTTCTTTTGATCTTAGGACTTTATACTCCAATGTTAACTGGATTTAAAACTTTTGATTTATTTGGTACCTTTCTTCCAATAGGAATTGGGGCTGCTGCCACTCTTATTATTCTTTCAAAATTGATGGACTACGCTCTTCGAGTGTATCACTCTCGTGTTTATCACTTCATCATTGCAATCGTTCTTTCAAGTACACTCTTGATATTGATTCCAAATGCGGGTAATGCCGAAAGCATTAACTACAGTGGTTTATCACTTGTTTCCTATGTCATCATCGCCTTCTTTTTTGCTCTTGGCATTTGGTTAGGGATCTGGATGAGTCAATTGGAGGATAAGTACAAATAATGGCAAAAAAAACTAAAGTAAAGAAGACCTTAGTCGAGCAAATATTAGCTAAGGCAGGTGTTGAACACCAAGGGATTCAAATCAATGCTTTAGAGGGAGAGCTTCCTTCTGAGTATGAGAGAAATCACATTTTTAAAACACTAGCTCTTTTAGGGGACAAGACTGGTCCAGTTATTGGGATTATTCCTATTACTGAACATCTTTCTGAAAAGAAATTAGCAAAGATTTCTGGTAACAAAAAAGTGAGTATGA
Source organism: Streptococcus sp. CF8_St5-17 (assembly GCF_024295665.1). Taxonomy (NCBI): domain Bacteria; kingdom Bacillati; phylum Bacillota; class Bacilli; order Lactobacillales; family Streptococcaceae; genus Streptococcus; species Streptococcus sp. CF8_St5-17. The sequence continues at coordinate 203,607 of NZ_JANCOU010000002.1, read as the reverse complement.
TTCCGCAAAAGGATTTAGAAAAAATAACTGGATATATTCATGGTGCAAATAACCCTGTCGGTATCCGACAAAAGCACAACTACCCTATTTACATTGATGAAACAGCTTTAGGATTAGAAAAAATGATTGTCTCTGCTGGAGAAGTCGGACACAGTATCATCATTGTGCCACAAGATCTGGCAAACTTTGTAAAAGCCAGCTTTGTAGATATCTTAGAGGAGATAAACTGATGAAACTTTACTTTGTCCGTCACGGTCGAACAGTCTGGAATCTAGAGGGTCGCTTTCAAGGCGCTGGTGGAGATTCCCCACTTCTTCCTGAGTCTATTGATACCTTAAAGAACTTGGGTCAATATCTGAAAGATATCCCTTTTGACAAGATCTATTCGAGTGATTTACCAAGAGCGGTAAATTCAGCTGAAATTATCCAAAGTCAGCTAACAAACCCGTGTCCGCTAGAAAGTGTACCTGAACTAAGAGAATGGCACCTTGGCAAACTAGAAGGGTTAAAAATTGCTACTTTAAACGCAATCTATCCGCAGCAAATTCAAGCCTTTAAAACAAACTTAGCCAAGTTTGATACGAGTATGTTCGAAGCCGAATCCCTCTACAGCACAACTCAACGAACCATTCAATTTATAAAATCTTTAAAGGATTCTAAGGCTGAACAACTCTTACTGGTTGGTCATGGAGCTAACCTTACTGCAAGTCTTCGTACTCTTTTAGGCTATAATGAAGCTCTTCTCCGCAAAGATGGCGGTTTGGCCAATTCTAGTCTGACAATTATAGAAACTGAAGACTTTAAAAAATTCATTCTAAAAATTTGGAACGATACTTCTTATCAAAAAAATAATTGAACTTGATCTATTACGTCAAGTTCTTTTTAGTTTTTATAGAATATCCGTGAATTTCTTGACTTTTTATGATAAAATGGAGTATCGTGAAAAATTGATTTATTATTTCAAAATTTGATTAAAAACTAGGAGGAACCAATGTCAACAGAACATATGGAAGAATTGAATGACCAACAGATCGTTCGCCGTGAAAAAATGGCTGCGCTCCGTGAACAAGGAATTGATCCTTTCGGTAAACGTTTTGAACGTACTGCTAACTCTCAAGAACTAAAAGATAAATTTGCTGACCTTGATAAAGAACAACTACACGAATTAAATGAAACTGCCACTATCGCTGGACGTTTGGTGACTAAACGAGGTAAAGGTAAAGTTGGCTTTGCTCACCTTCAAGATCGCGAAGGACAAATCCAAATCTACGTTCGTAAAGATGCTGTCGGTGAAGAAAACTACGAAATCTTTAAGAAAGCTGACCTTGGTGACTTCCTAGGTGTTGAGGGTGAAGTGATGCGTACGGATATGGGAGAACTCTCTATCAAGGCTACTCACATCACACACTTGTCTAAAGCCCTTCGTCCATTGCCTGAGAAATTCCACGGACTTTCAGACGTTGAAACAATCTACCGTAAACGTTACCTCGATTTGATTTCTAACCGTGAAAGCTTTGACCGCTTTGTCACACGTTCAAAAATCATTTCTGAAATCCGTCGCTACCTCGATGCTCAAGGTTTCCTTGAAGTCGAAACACCTGTTCTTCACAACGAAGCTGGTGGTGCTGCTGCTCGCCCATTCATCACACACCACAATGCACAAAACATCGACATGGTACTTCGTATCGCGACTGAGCTTCACTTGAAACGCCTTATCGTTGGTGGTATGGAACGTGTGTATGAGATTGGTCGTATCTTCCGTAACGAAGGAATGGATGCTACACATAACCCTGAGTTCACTTCTATCGAGGTTTATCAAGCTTATGCAGACTTCCACGATATCATGGACTTGACTGAAGGTATTATCCAACACGTAGCTAAAGCTGTTAAAGGTGACGGTCCAGTTATCTATCAAGGAACTGAAATCAAAATCAATGAACCATTTAAACGTGTACACATGGTTGATGCAATCAAGGAAATTACTGGTGTTGATTTCTGGAAAGATATGACTTTAGAAGAAGCTAAAGCTATCGCAGCTGAGAAGAAAGTTCCAGTTGAAAAACACTACACAGAAGTTGGTCACATCATCAATGCCTTCTTTGAAGAATTTGTTGAAGAAACATTGATTCAACCAACATTTGTATACGGTCACCCAGTAGCTGTATCACCACTTGCTAAGAAAAATCCTGAAGATGAGCGCTTTACAGATCGTTTCGAGCTCTTCATCATGACTAAAGAATACGGAAATGCCTTTACTGAGTTGAATGATCCAATCGATCAACTTAGCCGTTTCGAAGCCCAAGCTAAAGCTAAAGAACTTGGTGACGATGAAGCAACAGGAATTGACTATGACTACATCGAAGCACTTGAATACGGTATGCCGCCAACAGGTGGTTTGGGAATCGGTATCGACCGTCTCTGCATGCTCCTCACAGATACTACTACTATCCGTGATGTATTGCTCTTCCCAACTATGAAATAACAACAAAACTCCTAGAAATTTTCTAGGAGTTTTAAATAACTAGAAAGACAACCTTACATTTGGAGGTTGTCTTTTTTTGTTTACTTAGAATAAACCGAGAACTGTTCCATCGCTTTCAACATCCATATTGAGAGCAGCTGGTCGTTTTGGAAGTCCAGGCATGGTCATAACGTCACCAGTGAGCGCAACGATAAAGCCTGCCCCCAATTTTGGTACCAATTCACGAATAGTAATTTCAAAGTTTTCAGGTGCACCAAGAGCATTTGGATTATCTGAGAAACTGTATTGAGTTTTGGCCATACAGATCGGTAATTTGTCCCAACCGTTTTGTACGATTTGTGCGATTTGAGTTTGAGCTTTCTTCTCGAAGTTTACTTTGCTTCCACGATAGATTTCAGTGACAATCTTTTCAATCTTTTCTTGAACAGAAAGGTCGTTGTCATAGAGACGTGTGTAGTTTGCCGGGTTTTCGTCAATTGTTTTAACGAGAGTTTCAGCCAGAGCCACTCCTCCTTCAGCTCCATCAGCCCATACGCTAGCTAATTCGACTGGTACATCGATTGAAGCACAAAGTTCTTTCAAGGCTGCAATTTCTGCTTCTGTATCAGATACAAATTCGTTAATAGCAACAACCGCTGGAATACCAAACTTACGGATATTCTCAACGTGACGTTTCAAGTTTGCAAATCCTGTACGAACTGCTTCTACATTCTCTTCTGTCAATGCATCCTTAGCAACTCCACCATTCATTTTAAGGGCACGAAGAGTCGCTACAATAACTACTGCACTTGGAGCTGTTGGCAAGTTTGGTGTCTTGATATCCAGGAACTTTTCAGCACCAAGGTCTGCACCAAAGCCTGCTTCGGTTACTGTGTAATCAGCTAAACGAAGAGCTGTTTTCGTTGCCAATACAGAGTTACAACCATGGGCAATATTGGCAAATGGGCCACCATGTACAAAGGCAGGTGTACCATAGATCGTCTGAACCAAGTTTGGCTTAATAGCATCTTTCAAAATCAATGCCAAGGCACCCTCAACCTGTAAATCACCAACTGAAACTGGTGTGCGGTCATAACGGTAACCGATAACAATATTGGCCAAACGACGTTTTAAATCTTCAATATCAGTTGCCAAGCAAAGAATAGCCATGATCTCGGAAGCAACTGTGATATCAAAACCATCTTCACGTGGAATACCATTAAGAGGACCACCGAGACCAACAGTTACGTGACGAAGAGCACGGTCGTTCAAGTCAACAACGCGTTTCCACAGAATACGACGTTGATCGATTCCTAGCTCATTTCCTTGATGTAAGTGATTGTCAATCAAGGCAGAGAGAGCATTGTTTGCTGTTGTAATAGCATGCATATCTCCAGTAAAGTGAAGGTTGATGTCTTCCATTGGTAACACTTGGGCATAACCACCACCAGCTGCACCACCTTTAATCCCCATGACAGGACCAAGAGAAGGTTCGCGGATGGCAATCATAGTTTTCTTACCAATCTTATTCAAAGCATCAGCAAGACCAATGGTAATAGTTGATTTCCCTTCACCTGCTGGTGTTGGGTTGATAGCTGTAACAAGAATCAACTTACCTACTGGGTTGCTCTCAACCTCACGGATTTTATCAAAGCTTAGTTTAGCCTTGTACTTTCCATACAACTCCAAATCATCGTATGAAATACCAAGTTTCTCAACAACATCAACGATTGGTTTTAACTCAATACTCTGTGCAATTTCAATATCTGTTTTCATAAAAAACTCCTCTAGCCTCTAATGTGTTAATTCATTATATCATAAAACAAGATTTTTAACAGTCATTATGATTAGTAACGTTCGTGAATATGGCTAAATAACAGGCTTTCTTTATCTCTATTTAAATTTTTATATGCCTTTATAGATTTTAACTATGGATTAACATCCTATTTTCGACCCTTGTTATATCGCTTTCATTTTACTTAATGCTCATTTTTTTGTACAATAGTTCTATGAAAATTTTAGTTACTTCTGGTGGTACAAGTGAAAAAATTGATAGAGTTCGTTCTATTACCAATCACTCTTCCGGTAAACTTGGAAAAATTATCACCGAGACTCTTCTAAAGGCTGGCCATGAAGTTTGTTTGATTACCACTCTTCAGGCAGTTAAGCCAGTTAGTCATCCAAACTTGACCATCATCGAAATTAAAAATACAGCTGATTTGCAACAAGTCATGAAAGATAAGGTTATGGACTACCAGGTCTTAATCCATTCTATGGCTGTATCAGATTACACTCCTGTCTATATGGCTGGTTTTGATGAGGTTGAAGCTAGTCAAGATTTAACAGAGTTTTTAGATAAGAAAAATCAGGAAACAAAAATCTCTTCTAAGGAAGATGTTCAGGTTCTATTTCTTAAGAAGAATCCAAAAATCATATCTCTTGTTAAAGAATGGAACCCTAACATTCACCTGATTGGATTTAAATTACTGGTTGATGTCAGCCAGGAACATCTGATTCAAATTGCGAGGGAAAGTCTTGAAAAGAACCAAGCTGATTTAATTGTCGCAAACGACCTTACTCAGATTAGTAGCGAGCAACATAAGGCTTACTTAGTTGAAAAAAATTCTTTCCAAACTGCTATGAGTAAATATGAAATTGCTGATTTACTCCTCGAGAAAATCAAAAGTTATGACTAAATGAAAGGAATTTTATGGCCCGTATTACACTCGCTATTACAGGATCTATTGCTGCATACAAGACAGTTGACCTAGTTAGTTCTTTAAAAAAACAGGGGCATTCTGTTACTGTTCTTATGACTCAGTCAGCAACAGAATTCATTCAGCCATTAACTTTACAAGTACTATCACAAAATACTGTACATCTCGATGTCATGCAGGAACCTTTTCCAGATCAAGTGAATCACATTCAAATAGGAAAAGAAACAGATTTATTTATCGTAGTTCCTGCGACAGCCAATACAATCGCTAAATTAGCTCACGGTTTTGCTGACAATATGGTGACTGCTACTGCTCTTGCTTTGCCACACTTTGTACCTAAACTATTGGCTCCAGCTATGAACACAAAGATGTATGACCACCCTGCGACCCAAGCTAATCTTAAAACTTTAGAAGATTATGGTTATACTATTATTTCTCCCAAAGATTCTCTACTGGCCTGTGGGGATACAGGTCGTGGTGCTCTCGCTGATCTCGAAACTATTTTACAAGAAATAAAGGATAAAATTCATGAACAAACGCTCTAATATTGCTCCAATCGCTATCTTTTTTGCTATTATGATTGTTATTCATTTACTAAGCTCGATTTTATTTAATGTACTTCCCTTTCCAATCAAACCAACCATCGTTCACATTCCAGTAATTATTGCAAGTATTATCTACGGACCAAGAATCGGCGCAACCTTAGGTTTCTTGATGGGAATGCTTAGCTTAACGGTTAATACTCTCACAATCCTGCCAACAAGCTATCTCTTCTCACCATTTGTACCAAATGGTAACTTCTATTCAGTTGTGATCGCAATTGTTCCTCGTATCTTAATCGGTTTGACCCCTTATTTCGTCTATAAACTACTAAAGGGAAGAGCTGGACTCATCTTTGCAGGTGCACTTGGTTCACTCACGAATACAGTTTTTGTCTTAGGCGGTATCTTCTTTCTCTTTGGTAATGTTTTTGATGGAAATATTCAAAAACTATTAGCGACTGTTATCTCAACAAATTCAATCGCAGAATTAATTATCTCAGCCCTCTTAACTCTCGTCATTGTTCCGAGACTTGAAAAAATTAAACAATAAAAACTGTATCAAGAGATACAGTTTTTTATTTCTATTACTGGGCTAAACGAGCTTCTTCTAAAATCTTTTCAATCTTTGTTGTCAATAAATCAATAGCTACGGTATTGGTTACACCTTCAGGTATCACAATATCAGCATAACGCTTTGTTGGCTCGATAAATTGATGATACATAGGTTTTACGACGCCAAGATACTGATCAATAACGCTATCCAAACTACGACCACGCTCTTCCATATCACGCTTAATACGACGAATGATACGGACATCATCATCTGTATCAACGAAAATCTTGATATCCATCAAATCACGAAGACGTTTGTCTTCCAAAACCAAAATTCCTTCAACAATAAAGACATCTTGAGGTTCTTGACGATAGGTTTTCGAGCTTCTTGTATGGGCAGCATAATCATATGTAGGAATATCAACAGGACGCCCCGCCAACAATTCTTTGATTTGCGCAATCATCAAGTCAGTATCAAAAGCAAAAGGATGGTCATAATTAGTCTTAATACGTTCTTCAAAGGTTAAATGAGATTGATCTTTATAGTAGGAATCATGCTCAATCATGGCAATTTTTTCATTTGGGAAATGGGATAAGATTGCTTTAGAAACACTGGTTTTTCCTCCACCAGATCCCCCTGTTACTCCGATAATGATTGGTCTGTTTTGCATAGTTGCCTCCGTATTTTTCCTTTGTCTATTTTACCATATTTTTAGAAAATTTTACAGGTGGACTTTTTAAATAATAGTACAAAAAAACCTTGTAGTTTAGTTCTACAAGGTTTTAATGTTTTTAATCAAAGTTAACGTATTCTTTAGAGAGTTCAAGAACTTCTTCCATTGTTGAACATTCAGTAAGAGCACGGTTAGCGTATTCTTGCATCTTAGCTGTGTCAAGTTTCTTCATCAAGCTACGTGTACGAAGTACTGAAGTAGCTGACATTGAGAACTCATCCAATCCCATTCCGACAAGTAGTGGAACAGCTGTTTGGTCACCAGCCATCTCACCACACATACCAGCCCATTTACCTTCAGCGTGAGCTGCTTTGATAACATTGTTGATCAAGCGAAGGATTGATGGATTGTATGGTTGGTAAAGGTATGAAACTTGTTCGTTCATACGGTCAGCAGCCATTGTGTATTGGATCAAGTCGTTTGTACCGATTGAGAAGAAATCAACTTCTTTGGCAAATTGGTCTGCAAGCATAGCTGCTGCAGGAATTTCAATCATGATACCAACTTGGATATCATCCGCAACAGCAACACCTTCAGCAACCAATTTTGCTTTTTCTTCTTCAAGAATAGCTTTAGCAGTACGGAACTCTTTCAACAAAGCAACCATTGGGAACATGATACGCAATTTACCGTGAACAGATGCACGAAGCAAAGCACGCAATTGTGTACGGAACATTTGGTTACCAGTTTCAGAGATTGAGATACGTAAAGCACGGTAGCCCAAGAATGGGTTCATTTCTTTAGGAAGATCGAAGTAAGGAAGTTCTTTATCCCCACCGATATCCATTGTACGAACAACAACAGGTTTACCGTTCATACCTTCAAGAACTGCTTTGTAAGCTTCGTATTGATCGTCTTCCGTTGGGAAATCTTGAGAATCCATGTACAAGAATTCTGTACGGTAGAGACCAACAGCTTCGGCACCATTTTCGTTCACACCTTCAACGTCTTTAGGTGTACCGATATTAGCTGCCAACTCGAAGTGTTTACCATCAGCAGTAACAGTTTTAGCATCTTTCAAAAGAGCCCATTCGGCTTTTTGTTTAGCGTAAGCTTCACCAGCTGCTTTGAATTTTGCAATTTGTTCTTCAGTTGGGTTGATAACCACTTCACCTGAAATACCTGAAACAGCCAAAATGTCACCATCTTTTACAAGTTCAGTGATGTTGTTTGTACCCAATACAGCTGCAATTTCAAGTGTACGAGCCATGATAGCTGAGTGACTTGTACGTCCACCAATGTTTGTTACAAAAGCTTTTACAAAGTTTTTATCTAATTGAGCAGTATCAGACGGAGTCAAGTCATGTGCAATCACAATTACTTCTTCATTAATAGAAGCTGGGTTTGGCAATTTCTTGCCAAGAAGATTTGCCAAAACACGTTTGGTAACGTCACGAATATCCGCTGCACGTTCCTGCATGTACGGGTTGTCTTCCATGCCTTCAAAGATTGTGATAAACATGTCTGTAACTTCTTTCAGACCTGCTTCCGCATTTACTTTCTTAGCACGAATTGTTTCTTTAATCTGACCGATCAATTCAGGGTCAGCAAGAACCATCAAGTGAGCGTCAAATACTTGCGCCGCTTCTTCACCAAGCGTACCTACAGCCTTCTCGCGGATAAGAGAAAGCTCGTTTTGAGAAGCTTCAAGAGCAACATCCAAACGAGCCTCTTCTGCATTTGTATCTTCGACTGTAATAGTCTCGAATGATAAATCCGGTTGAACGAGTAGATATGCTTTAGCAACTGCAACACCATCAGATGCTGCGATTCCTTTAAGCATTTCTGTCATATCCTTATGCCAATCCTTCTTTTTCCATTGTTTCTGAGATAGCAGCGATAGCGTCATCAGCGTCTGCACCTTCAGCAGTGATTGTAACGTCAGCACCTTGACCAACACCAAGGCTCATAACACCCATGATAGATTTAAGGTTAACTGATTTACCTTTGTACTCAAGAGTAATATCTGAAGCAAATTTGCTAGCAGTTTGTACCAACAATGTTGCTGGACGTGCGTGAATACCTGTTTCTGCCACTACGTGGAAATCTTTAGAAGCCATAATTTGACTCTCCTTTAAATGTTTTCTTTTTGAGTTATATCTGATAACCCTTACAATTTGATATTATATCACCTTCTAGGAATTTTTTCAAGTATTTTATGGGATTTCTTCTTTTTCCTTTCAGATAACTTGCTGAAAATCTTCTATTTTATGTATCAAAATACATCATATAGTTTTTTAAAATTTTAACATTTAGAAAACGCTGTTATTTATGGGTTTTATTTTTTGCAATCACTATATATTGTGTTTAGATAACTCTCATCTAAAAAAATTCTACAATATTTAGTTTTTCTTCGTTGACAAAGATTTTTTTTCTGATATACTTAAGAAGTAATTAAATTTTGAAAGAGGAGTTACAGAATGGTAACCGTTTATTCTAAAAACAATTGTGTTCAATGTAAAATGACCAAACGATTCTTAGATAGTAACAACATCGCATATCGCGAAATCAATCTTGATGAACAACCTGAATTTATTGAACAAGTTAAAGAGCTAGGCTTCAACGCTGCTCCTATCATTCAAACACCAACTGAAGTTTTCTCTGGTTTCCAACCAGCAAAACTTAAAGAACTTGCTTAAGTATCAGGATTAAAAGCTTCTATGTCAATCTTAGAAGCCTTTCTTTTGTAATAAATTAAAGGAAATTTTATGGGATTAAAACAACTTGAGGATGTAACTTACTTCCGTCTAAATAATGAAATCAACCGTCCTGTTAATGGACAAATCATGCTCCACAAAGATAAAGAAGCCTTGGACGCTTTCTTTAAAGAAAACGTTGTACCAAATTCTATGGTTTTTGATTCTATCACTGATAAAATTGATTACCTTATTAAACAAGACTATATCGAAACAGCGTTTATCAAGAAATATCGTCCAGAATTCTTAGAAGAGCTTTACCTATTTATTAAGGATCAAAACTTCCAATTCAAGTCTTTCATGGCAGCATACAAGTTTTACAATCAATATGCCTTGAAAACTAATGACGGAGAGTACTATCTTGAAAGCATGGAAGACCGTGTCTTCTTTAACGCTCTTTACTTTGCTGATGGTGACGAAGCTATCGCAATTGATATTGCCAATGAAATCATCCACCAGCGTTACCAGCCTGCTACACCTTCTTTCTTGAATGCGGGCCGTGCACGTCGTGGTGAATTGGTATCATGTTTTTTGATTCAGGTAACAGATGATATGAACTCTATTGGACGTTCTATCAACTCAGCTCTTCAACTTTCACGTATCGGTGGTGGTGTCGGAATTTCCCTCAGCAACCTTCGTGAAGCTGGAGCGCCTATCAAAGGGTATGAAGGTGCTGCTTCTGGTGTCGTACCCGTTATGAAGCTTTTCGAAGACAGCTTCTCTTACTCTAACCAACTTGGTCAACGTCAAGGTGCTGGGGTTGTTTACCTTAACGTCTTCCACCCAGATATTATCGCTTTCCTTTCTACTAAGAAAGAAAATGCTGATGAAAAAGTTCGTGTCAAGACTCTTTCACTTGGTGTTGTGGTACCAGATAAATTCTACGAATTAGCACGTAAGAATGAGGAAATGTACCTCTTCAGTCCTTATTCTGTTGAAAAAGAGTATGGTGTACCTTTTAACTACATCGATATCACAGAAAAATACGATGAATTGGTGGCAAATCCAAACATCCGTAAGACAAAAATTAAGGCCCGTGATTTGGAAACAGAAATTTCTAAATTGCAACAAGAATCTGGCTATCCTTATGTTGTCAATATCGATACTGCTAACCGTGCAAATCCTGTCGATGGTAAGATTATCATGAGTAACTTGTGTTCAGAAATTCTTCAAGTCCAAGAACCAAGTCTTATCAACGATGCGCAAGAATTTCTTCAAATGGGTACCGACGTTTCATGTAACCTTGGTTCAACCAACGTTGTAAATATGATGACATCACCTGACTTTGGACGTTCTATTCGTGCAATGGTTCGAGCTTTGACCTTTGTAACAGATAGCTCTCACATCGTTGCTGTTCCAACTATCGACCACGGAAATAGCCAAGCTCATACATTTGGACTTGGTGCTATGGGGCTTCACAGCTATCTTGCTCAGCAATTAATCGAATATGGATCTCCTGAGTCTGTTGAATTTACAAGCATCTACTTTATGCTTTTGAATTACTGGACTTTGGTAGAATCAAACAATATTGCGCGTGAACGTGGCATTACCTTCCACAACTTTGAGAAATCAGACTATGCAAATGGTACTTATTTCGATAAGTATACGTCTGGTCAATTTGTTCCAAAATCTGATCGTGTTAAAGAACTCTTTGAAGGAATCTTTATCCCGTCTGCAGCTGATTGGGCTGAACTTCGAGATAAAGTTAAAGCAGATGGACTTTACCACCAAAACCGTCTTGCTGTAGCGCCGAATGGTTCTATCAGCTACATCAATGACGTGTCTGCTTCTATCCACCCAATTACTCAACGTATTGAAGAACGTCAAGAGAAGAAAATTGGTAAGATTTACTATCCTGCTGCAGGGTTATCAACTGAAACTATTCCTTACTACACTTCTGCCTATGACATGGATATGCGTAAAGTTATCGATGTCTATGCTGCTGCAACTGAGCACGTAGACCAAGGGCTTTCACTTACTCTCTTCATGCGTAGTGATATCCCAACAGGTCTTTATGAATGGAAGAAAGAGAACAAACAAACAACACGTGACCTATCTATCCTTCGTAACTACGCCTTTAACAAGGGCATTAAGTCTATCTACTACGTTCGTACCTACACAGATGACGGCGGTGAAGTTGGTGCTAACCAATGTGAAAGCTGTGTGATTTAAAATCTCACTAAAATCTTGTTTACAAAGATAAGGTAACATCAAAAAGTCGGAGTACCGACTTTTTGTGCGGTAACCCAATCACATAAGGCTAGAACATTCATCACTATTTTAATTAAATCAAAAGAAAGAGATTTGTAATGGAAACTTACTACAAAGCCATTAACTGGAATGCCATCGAAGATGTCATCGATAAATCAACATGGGAAAAACTAACTGAACAATTTTGGTTGGATACACGTATTCCCTTATCTAATGACTTAGATGACTGGAGAAAGTTATCAAATAAAGAAAAAGACTTGGTAGGAAAGGTCTTTGGCGGTTTGACACTTTTGGATACCATGCAGTCTGAAACAGGGGTTCAAGCGTTACGTGCAGATATCCGTACACCACATGAGGAAGCTGTGTTTAACAACATTCAATTTATGGAATCTGTCCACGCTAAATCTTATTCTTCTATTTTCTCAACCTTGAATACCAAGACTGAGATTGAAGAAATCTTTGAATGGACTGATACAAACCCATATCTTCAGAAAAAGGCACAAATCATCAATGAGATTTACCTTAACGGAACACCACTTGAAAAGAAAGTGGCTAGTGTATTCCTTGAAACCTTCCTCTTCTACTCTGGTTTCTTTACTCCACTCTACTATCTAGGAAATAACAAGTTGGCAAACGTTGCTGAAATCATCAAACTCATCATTCGTGACGAGTCTGTACACGGAACCTATATTGGATACAAGTTCCAGCTTGGATTCAACGAATTACCAGAAGAAGAGCAAGAAAAGTTAAAAGACTGGATGTACGACCTGCTCTACACTCTTTATGAAAATGAGGAAGGTTATACAGAAAGCCTTTATGATGGTGTTGGTTGGACTGAAGAAGTGAAAACATTCCTTCGCTACAACGCCAATAAAGCTCTTATGAACCTAGGACAAGATCCGCTCTTCCCTGACTCAGCTGACGATGTCAATCCAATCGTTATGAACGGGATCTCTACTGGTACATCCAACCACGACTTCTTCTCTCAAGTTGGTAACGGATATCTACTTGGTGAAGTTGAAGCTATGCAGGACGATGATTATAACTACGGATTAGACTAATTAAAAAAAATAAAAACGTCTGAGTTAAAAACAAACACAGATGTTTTTTGTTTTTGTTTATTTTTGTTTTATTTAAGTTGCTTAGATGTTTAAAATGTGATAAAATGATATTGGAAACGGGGGTGATTCAATGCTAAAACAAGAAAAACTAGATGTGATTTTAGAGATTGTCAATACAAGAGGAACCATCACAGTCAAAGAAATAATGAATCGTTTAGATATTTCTGATATGACTGCTCGACGTTATCTTCAAGAGTTAGCTGACAAGGATCTACTTGTTCGAGTGCATGGAGGCGCTGAAAAACTTCGTTCTGGTTCTCTATTAGCAAATGAACGCTCGAATATCGAAAAACAAGGTCTTCAGATTGCTGAAAAACAAGAAATCGCAAAGTTTGCTGGTCATTTAGTCGAAGAAAGAGAAACGATTTTTATCGGTCCAGGTACTACTCTTGAGTTCTTTGCGCGTGAACTTCCGATAGATAATATTCGTGTAGTAACAAATAGCCTTCCTGTTTTCATTATCTTGAATGAACGAAAACTGACTGATTTAATTTTGATTGGTGGAAATTATCGAGAAATCACTGGTGCTTTTGTCGGAACCTTAACGCTTCAAGATATCGAAAGTCTTCAATTCTCTAAAGCTTTTGTTAGTTGTAATGGTATAAAAGATCATGCGATTGCTACTTTTAGTGAAGATGAAGGTGACGTTCAAAAACTAGCATTAAATAATGCTAATAAGAAGATTCTTCTTGCTGACCATAGTAAATTTGATAAGTTTGATTTTTATACTTTTTATAATATTGCAGATATCGATACTATTATCTCCGATTCAAAACTTAGCGATGAAACCCTAAAAGCTTTATCCAAACAAACAAAAATTATTAAATCAACACCTTAAAAAGTCTCACCAATGGTGAGACTTTTTTTATTATATTTTTTATAAAATTTACACACGTTCTGTCCATGAAGTAGCTGTTTTTTGAAGTACTTTATTAAGTTCATCGATGTTTTCAAAACCAGTTGTACGAAGCCATTCACGTGCCGCTGCTTCACCATCTTTGATGTAAGCTTCAACTGATCCAGCCCATGTTGCACGTCCACAAAGAACACCGTTGAAGTTTGCGCCTGATTCGTGGGCAAATACAAGTGTTTCTTGGAAGAGTTTAGCGGATACACCTGCACTTAAGTAGATGTAAGGAAGATTTGTTGCTTCATCTTGTGCTTTGAAGAATGCTGCTGCTTCTTCACGAGTGTGAACAACTTCGCCTTCAGCGAAACCTTCAACGTATTTAACGTTAACTGGAACTTCCACTTTCAAAACATCAATGTTAAAGCGTGGGTCTGAGAAGACTTTCATAGCACCAATAACTTTGTGTGGTTTTACTTTAGCGTATTCAGCAGAACCTGCATCAGCAATCTTTTCATCGTAAGCAAGGATTTCAAGAAAGAATGGAATGTCTTCTGCTACACACTCAGAACCAATACGTTCGATGTAGGCTTGTTTTTGTTGGTTAAGTTCGTCAGAGCTATCTACATCATAGTAAAGCAAGAACTTAACAGCATCTGCACCTTGTTCTTTAATGCGTTTTGCAGACCAAACATCCAAGCAGTCTGGCAAACGTTTTGTACTTGTTGTGTCATATCCTGTTTTTTCATAAGCAAGGAGAAGACCTGCATTTGGAGCAAGTGCTTTTGTAGCTGGAAGACCATATTCAGGGTCAAGAAGCATTGATGAAGCGTATTTAGTCAATTCATCTGCTACCAAAACTTTGAGTTCTTCCATTTGAGCTACTGTAGGCTCTTCTGTTTGGTATTGAGCCATCAAACGTTTCAAAGCACCACGTTGGTCAAAAGCAAGAGCTGAGATGATTCCATTTTCATCTGAGAGTTTTTTCAAACAAGCACGTTTATTTTCTGTTAAAGTCATTTTATACCTCTTTCACAATTAATTGGTCAAATAAATTTTGATAGTTAGCCATATTGACATGACCAGTCATTTTTTCTTGAGCATTTAGCATACCAAGAACATTCGCCTTAGTCAACAATTCTTGATCAGATTCTTTATGGAAAAGACCTGATGTAATACCTGCTACAGTAGAATCACCAGAACCAACTGGATTTACTACTTGAATTATTGGAATATCTACTTTATAGAAAGTATCCCCGTGTTTTGCAAAGGCACCGTTAGCACCTAGAGAAACGATAATCCACTCAATTCCATCAAATAAAGGTTCTCGAAGAACTTCTTTTAATTCATCCAAATCTTTAGAAATTTCTCTTCCCAAAAGTTGAGACAATTCTTCATTATTTGGTTTAATTACCGTTGGTTTATGTGGAGAATCAAGAACTGCCTGAAGTGCAGCGCCTGAACAGTCCAATACAACAGGTTTCCCAGCATGATTCGCAATTTCAACTAAACTAGCATAGTAATCAACTGGAAGTCCTGCAGGTAGACTACCTGAAATGGCCACTACCTCTACAGTCTCTAAAAGTTCTTTGAAATGAGCCAAGAAATCTTGACCTTCTTTTTCTTGAACTTCAGGACCTTTTTCTAGGATTTCTGTTTGGTTTTCTCCATGTAGAATTGCGATACAGTTACGGGTTTCTCCTTGGATTGAGAAGAAACGTTTGCTTACTTTATCATCAATTTTTTCTACTAAAAATTCACCAAGTTTTCCACCGACAAGTCCTGTTGCGACTACGGAGTCACCAAATTCTGATAGGACACGAGTAACGTTAAGACCTTTACCACCAGCCGTTTTAGTGACATCCACCACACGATTGACAGTGTCAATTTTCAATTCATCCAAAGGATAGGAAATATCAATGGATGGGTTCATTGTGACTGTTAAAATCATAAGTCACCTCTTAGTCGTGGTATTCACCACGATCCCATTTTTCAAGGAACTCTGTAAAGAAGTTGGCATCAGTTTGATGATCGTTATGAGTTTCAACGTGTTGGATTTTAGCGATCAATTTTTTGTTTTCTTCTGATGGTTTGTATTCAGCATTGATGAAAGCTTCAATGATATCACACATGAGCAATTCACCAGTGATTTTACCACCAAATCCGATTACGTTGGCATTCAATTGTTCTTTTGCATATAGAGCTGTTGTCATATCGCGAACCAAAGCAGAACGAACACCAGGAACCTTGTTAACAGCATTATTAATACCTACACCAGTACCACAGATACATACACCAAGATCTGCTTGGCCACTAACTACTGCTTCACCAACTTTTTTACCAAAGATTGGATAGTGGGTACGAGCGTGGTCATAAGTACCAAAGTCGATAACTTCATGTCCTTTTGATTTCAAAAATTCTGAAACAGCCATTTTTTCATTTGTTACGATGTGGTCACATCCAATTGCAATTCTCATTTTTATCTTACCTTTCTTTCGTTATAAAAATTAGCACATTTTGTTCAACATGTCGACACGGATTTGGTGACGACCGCCGTCGTACTTACCGTTTACAAAGCCTTTAGCAATGTTTTTAGCTAATTCATCACCAACAAGTTGAGCACCCATAGTAATCATACGTGAGTTGTTGTGACCGCGAGTCATATAAGCTGAACGTTCATCAGAAACTTCTGCAGCAACCATTCCTTTGATTTTAGTAGCAACCATAAACGGACCTGCACCATAAGCATCAATGACGATACCAAGGTTTTGTTCTTCTTTCTTGACTTCTTCCGCAACTGCTAGAGTTACATCAACAAAGTCTTGACCTTCTGCTGTAACATCCACTACGTGGAAGTTTTCTTTTTCCAAGAAGTCTTTTACAACTTCTTTCAATCTTAAACCTGCAGCATCTGCACCAATAACAATAGCCATATTGTATACTCCTTTTTTATAATAGACCAGTAAAACTTTCTGATTCTAGCCTAAAATAGACTTTTCTCAAATAGTTACTAGTAGTTTTGTTGACAATAATTTAAATTAAGAACAAATATCTTATTCGTTTCTTAATAAGCTTTCTTCAGAGAAAAGCCAGAACATTAATCTTGTTAAAATAAACACAAATTGTTCTTTATAAACATAATATACTACTATTAGTTGGAAAAGTCAACAATTTATGTTTGTTTTTGTTTATTTTTTCATAAAATCTCGATATCGAAACTAAGTTGTTCAAAACGACCAGGTTTCAAAATTTTAACATTTTTCTTATCTTCCAGTCTATCTCCTTCTTCTATTGAAGTAGACAAACCTGACCATGGTTCCAAGGCAATAAAAGGCCCTTTATTAAGAGTTGACCATACGATTAAGTTAGAAAATTCTTCAAAGTGAAGTTTCAAACCTTTATCATGTTTTCGTGAACGCAAAGCTACACTGCGAGATTCCAACTCATCTAATGTCACAGCATCGTAGCTAAAGAAGTCATAATTTAAATCTAATTCTTTTTGATTATTTAACCAAGGACTTCTATCTTTGAAATCTAACATTCCTGTTTCTGGGAATGGTTTTGGAACTGAACAAGTCTCTGGCTTTTCAAATTCCAAATAGTAGTCTTCATATGTCTCGTCATCTAATAAGGGACAGTTAAAACCAGGATGCCCACCAATAAAGTATGGCATCGATTTTTCAGCTTCTTTATTATATATTTTATACTGTGTACGTACGGTTTTCCCAGTCACTGTATAAATAATTTCTAAACGAAAATGATAAGGGTAATTTGCATACATTTCTTCGTCATCTTCAATAGCAAAAGTCACAGAATGTTCTGTTTGTTCTACTAATGTAAATTCTTTTTTCCTTACCAAGCCATGTCGAGGAATTTTTCCTTCTTTTTGACTACCATCTTCTTTATCATAGACTACGCTATCATTTCTAACTGATCCACAAATTGGAAATAAAACAGGTGCTTGACCACTCCAATAAGCTGGATCTCCTTGCCATAAATACTCTACACCATCTTTATCTTTTATAGAAGATAGCGCTCCTCCTAAACTCTGAAACTCTACTTGTAAATAATCTGATTTTAATTCAATCACAACTTATACCTCCATTTTTTCAAAAAAACTAGGCTGACTGCTCCATAGTGGAAACTGACAACCTAGTTTTTACAATTTACATTTTTAGGAGCAAATTATTTTGCGTTTGCTGCGTATTCTTCGTTACGTTTAATCATTTGTTTTCTGTACCATGCAAAGATACCAACGTAGAATACAAGGAATACTACTGCTCCAAGGATAGCTTTGATATCACCAGTTGTAGCGTTACCAATTGCCCAACCAAATAGTTTTTCAATTGGTCCTTCAAGAGTTGAGTGAGTAATCAATTGAGTTTGGCTCACACCTTCTGGGAAGGCACCTACACCTTTAGCAAGTTCAGTTGCGAATGGTGCGATAAGTGTACCTGAAAGAAGGAAGAGTGGCAACAAGAGAGTTCCGAAGATAATCATACGGAGCAATTTACCACGAGTAACTACCAAGAGAGCTGGAGTCACACCCATAGCGATGATACCAGCAAGTGGCAAGATACCATTTCCGACTTTTGAAAGAAGCACAGCTTCAACCAACATGATTGGTGCAAGTACGTTAGCACAAGCCCAGATTTCAGCACGACCAGCGATAAATGGCCAGTCAAGACCGATGTTGAATTTACGTCCTTGAAGACGTTTAGTAGCAACGTTTGTAATACCTTGTGAAAGTGGTTCTACGGCTGCGATGAACCATGAACCGATAAGTGAGAAGAGCTCCAAGCAGACACCGGCAGTCAAACCAAGTGACAACCAGCCTTTAATAACAAGTTCCCATGAAGATGCATCTTCTACTCCAGCAACTGGATGTGGAGTTCCCATCAAACCGATAACGATACCAAGAATGAAACCGATGAAGAATTTAGATCCCCAGAAACCGATTCGTTTGTTCAATTTCGCAGCGTCAAAGTCATATTTATCAAGACCTGGGAAGAATTTATCAAAAATCTTATCCAAAACCATGATAACTGGGTTCATCATGTAGTTCATGTGAGTTGAAGTCATTGGTGATGAACTTGGTGCATTAAGAAGGTCATCAAATGTTGGTTTCATCAAGTCAGAGTTGATGATTTTAAGAACTCCAACAAGTACAACTGCTGCAGTCGCGATGAAGAGTGAAACTCCTTGGCTAACTCCATTGTTGTCTGCATACCATTTAATCAAAAGACCTGTGATAGACAAGTGCCAGATATCGAAGATATCAACGTCAAGTGTATCAGTTTTCTTCATTGCAAGCATCACAACGTTGACAATCAACATGATGAGCAAGAAGTAAAGTGTCCAAGCAGAACCCCAAGTGATTGTAGCAAGTGGTGCCCAACCAACGTCGGTAATGTTCAATTGAATACCAGTATTTTCAACGAATTTTGCAAGAGAAGCTGAGAAAGCTCCGTTAAGCATTCCGATGATAGCACCGATACCAGTAAGTGCGATGGCAAGTTTGATACCACCTTCAAGTGCTTTGGAGAATTTAACTCCGAAAAGCAAGGCCAATACTGTCAAAATGATCAGCATGATGATAGGGCCACCCATAGCCAAGATAGGTTTAAAGATATCGTTGGCTAAATTGATAATGAAATCCATAATTTTTCCTCCCTTTATTTTTATGGAAAATTACAAAATAATAATTAACTTAATCCGTGTTCTTTGATTGCTGCTTCAATATTGTCATAAACTGGAGCGCTCATTGCTGGAATACGGAACAAGATTGGTCCAGCTTCAACTACTGGGATACCAGGGTCAAAACCTAAGTCAGTTGCAGCGATTGGTGTGAAGATATCATAACTTTTAATCAAGTCTTCATTGACATCTTTTACCATAACTGCGTCACACTGTACATCGTATCCACGACTTGAAAGCTCTTCTTCTAGAGCACTTTTAATTTGGTGGCTTGAGTTAACACCTGCACCACAAGCAGCAAGAATTTTAATCATTTGGATTTCCTCCGTTTTATATTTACTATTTATTAATGAATTTAAGCAGTTGCTTCTGAGATATACTGGAACAAGGCTTCTGGTTCTGTAATCTTAGAAAGTGCTTCTAGATGACCATTACCTGTAAAGAAGTCCATCAATTGAGCAAGAATGTTTGTTTGACTTGAACTTGAATTATTGATGATAAAGAAGAGTAATGATACTTCTACTTTCTTGTCAGGAGCAATCATATTGTGGAATGTTACTGGTTTTGCTAAGCGAACCACAACAACATTTTCAGTTAAATTATGAATCGTATCAGTGTGAGGGATTGCTACATTTGGCAAGTCCTTCCCTAGAAATTCCATATCTAAACCGGTTGGAAACATTTTTTCACGTTCAATCAATGCCGATCGATAGGTATCCGTAACAACTTTCTTTTCTTCCAATAGGGTTGCAACTTGATCAAATAGTTGCTCTTGATTATCTGCTTCTAGACAAAAAACTAAGTCTTTGCTGAAGAAATGATCTAATCCCATGACCTACTCCCTTCATATTTAACTTTTATGACACAAGTATAACACTATATGAAACCGTTGTCAATATTTTTTGTTGTATTTTGTTTGATTTTTATTTTTTTTTGTTTGATTTTAAACAACAAATAATTTCAAATAGTTTTGAAAAAAGATAGAAAAAAACAGGATATACATCCTGTTTTCTTATTTATTAATCTTTTTTCGTAGTCCAACTTTGTTCAATCAATGGAAGCATATCCTTTAACACTTCAGGTGTTCCTTCTAGAGAAACGTATCTAAACTTACCATCGTCTGATTTAAAGACCCAGATCACTAGATATTTACCATTTTTAGCAATACAGTTTACGACATAGGCGTCATAACCACCAATTTTTGACTTAGATCCCCAAACTTTAGAGAAATCCTTGCTTTGTTGTTTAGTTTGATAAACGCTAGTAGAAACTTGAACAGCATCAAGAGTAGCATATTCACTTTCACTAACACCAAGGTGCTCTGGTTTAAAAGTATTTAGGGTTACGATATTGATGTCCGTTCCATCACAGTACTGAATATCATCACCACCCTCAACTTCTGTAAAATGTATCCATGATTTTGGCACTTTTACGTAGCCATAAGCATCTGACCCGATTACCTGGGTATCTTTAATCGTTGATTCGGCTACAGTTGTTGTTTCTTGTGCTGTGGTAGTTTCCTGGACTGTTGTTGTATCTGAGGTTGCTTCTTTCTTAGCTTTTGAAGTATTACAAGCAACAAGAGTTAAGCAACACACTAAAAGCGTAGATAAGCTGATGATTTTTTTCATAATCCTTCTCCTTTCACCCCTATTTTAATGAATGTAAATAAAAGTGTCAAAAGATAACTGTAATTCATTCTAAATAATAATAGAAATTAATTATTCTTCATCCATACTCAAGACACTTAGGAAGGCTTCTTGAGGAACTTCTACTGATCCAATAGCTTTCATACGCTTTTTACCAGCTTTTTGTTTTTCAAGAAGTTTACGTTTACGAGAAACATCACCTCCATAACACTTGGCAAGAACATTCTTACGAAGAGCTTTGATATCTGTACGAGCTACAATCTTGTGTCCAATTGCAGCTTGAATAGGCACTTCAAATTGTTGACGAGGAATGATTTTCTTAAGTTTATCTACGATAAGTTTCCCACGTTCATAAGCAAAATCTTTGTGAACGATAAAGCTGAGGGCATCGACCTTGTCTCCATTGAGAAGGATATCCATTTTGACCAGTTTAGATGGGCGGTACTCTGACAATTCGTAGTCAAAGCTTGCATAACCACGTGTCGAAGACTTAAGTTTATCAAAGAAGTCAAAGACAATCTCAGCTAGTGGAATTTGATAGATAACATTGACACGATTATCATCAATATAATCCATGGTCACAAAGTCACCACGTTTGCGCTGAGCAAGCTCCATAACTGCTCCAACAAACTCTTGTGGTACCATGATTTGTGCCTTAACATATGGCTCTTCAATAGTCGCAATTTTGGTTGGGTCGGGAAACTCAGATGGGTTAGACACATCCATAGACTCGCCATCAGTCTGATTTACCTTGTAGATAACAGATGGTGCAGTCATGATAAGATCGATGTTAAACTCACGCTCCAAGCGTTCCTGAATAACATCCATATGAAGGAGACCTAAGAATCCACAACGGAAACCAAATCCAAGAGCCTGGGATGTTTCTGGTTCAAACTGCAAACTAGCATCATTTAGTTGCAATTTTTCAAGAGCTTCACGAAGGTCATTGTATTTATTTGACTCGATTGGATAGAGACCTGCGAAGACCATCGGATTCATCTGCTTGTATCCAGATAGTGGCTCTGATGCAGGGTTTGTCGCCAAGGTTACTGTATCACCGACACGAGTATCCTGAACAGTCTTAATAGATGCTGCAATATATCCAACATCACCTGTTGCTAGGAAATCACGTCCTACAGCTTTAGGTGTGAATATTCCCACTTCGGTAACATCAAAGGTTTTACCATTGCTCATAAGCTGAATCTTATCACCTGGTTTGACAACCCCGTCCATAACACGAACCTGGAGGATAACTCCACGATAGGCATCATAAACTGAGTCGAAAATCAAGGCTTTCAATGGTGCTGACACGTCTCCTGTTGGGGCAGGGACTTTTTCGACAATTTGCTCTAAAATATCTTCGATACCGATACCAGCTTTTGCTGAAGCTAAGACTGCTTCGCTAGCATCCAGACCAATGACATCTTCGATTTCTGTACGCACGCGCTCCGGATCTGCAGCAGGTAAGTCAATCTTATTGATAACTGGAAGAATTTCCAAATCATTATCCAAAGCAAGATAGACGTTTGCCAGAGTTTGAGCCTCAATTCCTTGGGCGGCATCGACAACCAAAATGGCTCCCTCACAAGCGGCAAGAGAACGTGATACCTCATAAGTGAAGTCCACGTGTCCTGGTGTATCAATCAAGTGGAAAATATATGTCTCGCCATCTTTTGCAGTATAATTCAGCTCGATGGCATTGAGTTTAATGGTAATCCCACGTTCACGTTCAAGGTCCATACTATCCAGAAGTTGAGCTTGCATTTCACGGCTAGAAACTGTTTCTGTCTTTTCTAAAATACGGTCTGCTAGCGTTGATTTCCCGTGGTCAATATGAGCAATAATAGAGAAGTTTCGAATCTTCTCCTGTCGTTTTTTCAATTCTTCTACGTTCATGATTCTCTTCCTTTCAGGGTATCTATTAATTATAAAATGTTTTTAATATTTTGACAAGACCATACCCTGCTAGGAGTACTAATCTTCGGCGACAAAGCCGTCATTTTCGATGAAATAGCGTTCAGTCATACCTTGGTCAGTAAAGACAATACCGTGAAGGACACCGCCGTAAACAGCTCCTCCATCCATTCCAATCTTACCGTCTTCTGTCATCCAAAGTTCTGCAGTTCCTGGTTCTTGATCCAAAAGTCCATAGACTGGTGTATGTCCAAAGACAATTGTTTTCCCTGTATGATTAGCTGCTTCGTGGAATGGTTTTCTGAGCCAGACTTTCTTGTAATCAGTCGTTTCATGCCAATCATCCAAACTTAAATCAATTCCAGCATGAACAAAGATATACTTATCCGTTTCAATCACAAAAGGCATTTGACGGATAAACTCCACTAAGTCAGCTGCTTCCGTTTCAACACGCTTAGCATCTGCTACTCCATCTACTGGCGCATCCAGTGGGCGCCCCAAAATAGAATTTATAGTTGTATCTCCACCATTACGACGATAGTGGTCATAGCTTTCTTCAGGATTATCGAGCCAAGTCAGAAACATATACTCATGGTTTCCTGATAGACAGATAGCTCCATGATTGTCGACCAAGTCCTTAACCATTTCTAGAACACGGCGACTGTCTTCACCACGGTCAATCAAATCCCCTAGAAAGAGTAATTGAGTCTTACCATCCCATGTTTTTAGAAGGTCCTCGAGCATACCTGCTTTTCCATGGACATCTCCAATTACATAATAGTCTGTCATTTATTTCTCCTTACTTTGCAACAATTCTCTCGCTTGACTAAGTGCTGCTTCAGTCACATTCTCACCAGCCAACATTTTAGCAACTTCTTCCACCCTTTCTTCAACTGTCAACATGCGAACTATTGAAACGGTTGAATGCTCATTGCTAATCTTTTCAATAAAGAACTGATAATCTGCGATCGCAATGACTTGAGGAAGATGAGATATAGCTAATACTTGGCCGTGCTGACCAATTTTATGAATTTTCTGTGCGATTGCCTGAGCTACGCGACCTGAAACTCCTGTATCCACCTCATCAAATACAATGCTCGTCTTACCTTCCTTACGAGAAAAGGCAGACTTAATAGCCAACATGAGACGAGATAACTCTCCACCAGACGCTACTTTAACCAATGGTTTAAAGTCTTCTCCAGGGTTGGTGGAGATGTAAAATTCAACACTTTCATTTCCTTCACGACTGAATTTTCCTTTAGTAAACTGAACCTGAAACTGAGCTTTCTCCATATAGAGGTCTTTTAGTTCTTGCTGAATTTCAATCTCTAATCGTTGGGCTAGGTTGTGGCGAGCAGATGCTAGCTGACTTGCTAAGTCAACAAGACTTACTTCCAACTTTTTAAGTTCTGCTTCCATATCATCTGAAGATAAATTATTACCAGTCAGAAGATTGTATTCTTCTGTGATTTTAGCAAAGTACAACAAGACATCGTCAACATTCCCACCATACTTACGTGTAATGGCGTGAATGAGATCCAAACGGCTTTCAATCTGCATTAGATGATTACCGTCGAAATCAAGATCTTCAATAATATCCTCTAAACGTTTGGTAACATCTTCTAGAACATAATAAGATTCAGATAAGGAAGTAGAAATTTCACGATATTCTACATCATACTCTTCTAAACTTTCCATATCATTCATAGCTGAACGCACGTTAGCTAGACTTGAAAATTCTTCATTATCAAGCATGGTATAAGCATTCATCAGCGTATCGGCAATATTTTTATGATTGAGAAGTTTATCGCGTTCTTGATTGAGTTTGATGTCTTCACCTGGCTGTAAGGCTGCAGATTCAATCTCTGCCATCTGAAATTCCAACATCTCAATACGAGCCTTGTGCTCTTCTTGATTTTTCTTAATCTCAAGAAGTTGCTTGCGCATTTTACGATAAGCATCAAAGTTTGTCTGGTAGGCCTGCTTCAGTTCCAGAAAATCTGCATCACCAAACCCATCCAGCATCTGAATATGTAATTGGGGACGCATTAACTCTTCTTGATCATGTTGGCCATGGATATCAACAAGGTACTGTCCTATTGAGCGAAGAACAGATAGATTAACCATCTGTCCATTGACACGACTAACACTACGCCCGTTTTGTAAAATTTCACGACGGATGATGATTTCATCGCCTAACTCGATTCCTTGCTCATCAAAAAGCTCTTGTAAAGCACGACTGTTTTCAACCGAGAAAAGACCTTCAATTTCTGCTTTGGATGCGCCATGACGGATAACGTCCGTTGTAGCTCTGGCTCCCAGCATCATATTCATAGCATCGATGATGATAGACTTCCCAGCACCGGTTTCCCCAGTCAGAACTGTCATTCCCTTCTCAAAATTAAGTGAAATAGCCTCAATGATGGCAAAGTTTTTAATTGAAATTTCAAGTAACATAAGGTCCTACCACTTTTTAACTTGCTCAACAATCTTTACAGCTGCTTCTTCAGTTCGCGCCACAATTAATATTGAATTATCATCTGCTAAACAGCTAAAAATCTTATCTGAAAATGTTTGGATTAATTGACTTTTAACGAAAATTGAATTTCCAGGAATGACATCCAAATTGATGAGATTTCCCATTCTCTCAAAACTTTCAATATTGTTCTCAGCTAACTGTAAACTTTTAACTACTGACTTTGGTAATTCATAGACATATGTATTGTCTTTCAAAGGAATTTTTACAATCCCTAATTCTTTGATATCACGTGAAACAGTTGCTTGAGTGGCAGAGATCCCTGCTTCTCTCAAGTGTTCAACGATTTCTTCTTGTGTTCCGATTTGATAATCAGTCACAAATCTTCTAATCTTTTCAAGTCTTTCTTTTTTATTCATCTTTAAACTCTCTATGTGCTTTTTCTACTACTTGTTCTATTTCAGAAACTACTTGATTGCTTGCTGGTTCTTCTTTACGTAAATAAGCAAGAAACTCAATGTTTCCGTGTCCACCTTGAATAGGAGAGAAATCCAATCCTAAGACTGAGAATCCTTCATCAACTGCCATTTTAGTAACTGATTCTAAAACATTTTGGTGAACTTTAGCATCTCTGATAATTCCATTTTTACCAATCTGTTCTCGCCCTGCTTCAAACTGTGGTTTTATAAGTGCAACAACTTGTCCTTGGTCTGCCAAAACTCTATGTAGAGCTGGTAAAATGAGACTCAAAGAAATAAAACTCACATCGATACTTGCAAAAGATGGTTCTTCTTCAAAGTCATTTTTTTCAGCATAACGAAAGTTAAATTGTTCCATGCTGATAACACGTGAATCTTGGCGTAATTTCCAAGCAAGCTGATTGGTCCCGACATCAACGGCATAAACTAATTTAGCCCCGTTTTGAAGCATGACATCCGTAAAACCTCCTGTTGAAGCGCCGATGTCAATGGTCGTTTTGCCTTCAACTGATATGTCAAATTTTTCTAAGGCTTTCTCAAGTTTCAATCCACCTCGGCTAACATACTTTAGTTTCTCACCCTTGAGTTTTAATTCAGTATCATCAGGAATTTTTTCTCCTGGTTTATCAAAACGCTCACCATTTAGAACTGCAATTACTAATCCAGCCATTACGCCCCGCTTAGCCTGTTCTCTTGTTTCAAATAAACCTTGCTTGTAGGCAAGTACATCTACTCTTTCTTTAGGCATTGATTCTCAAACTTTCTACTATTTTTACAATTGGTTCTTTATCAAAGTCTACTAATTGACTAATCTCGTCTAATTTTTCATTTGCCTGATCCAAAGTTCGGTTACAAAAAACTTTCGCCTCATCCAATCCTAACAATGCAGGATAGGTTGATTTCTCAGCTTGCAAATCTTTTTGTGGTGTTTTACCAATTTCCTCAAAACTAGCAGTAACATCAAGGATATCATCCCTCACTTGAAAAGCAAGTCCAATCAGCTCTCCAACTGTTTTAAGAGCTATCTGAATAGTTGTATCCAATCCAGCAATGATTCCAGCCGCTTGAAAAGGAAAGGCTAATAGTTTACCAGTCTTATTAGCATGGATAGTCTGAAGTTCTTCTAGATTTAAATGTTTACCTTCACCTTCCATATCCAAAACTTGGCCAGCGACCATCCCCATACTTCCAGAAGAAAGGGACAAAGAAGCTATTAAATCTACCTTAATTTCGTTTGGTAAGTCTGACAGAGCTATGAGAGCATACGGGTCTAGAAAGAGAGCATCACCTGCCAAGATAGCTAAATCCTCTCCATATACTTTATGATTAGTCAACCGCCCTCGACGATAATCATCATTATCCATAGCAGGTAAATCATCATGAATCAAACTACCTGTGTGAATCATCTCAAGCGCTGCTGCAACCTGAGCATGAGCTAGTGTGATTGGCACCTGCAAAGAGTCCAAAACTTCTAAGAGAAGATAAGGACGAATCCGCTTGCCACCAGCATGAATGGAATATAGAACCGCTTCTCTTAGATTTGAAGCTATTTGTTGCTTACCATAAAACTCCTCAAGCGCTGACTCAACCAAGTCTAGTTTTTCTTGCTTGTTCATACGAGTTCGCTCTCTGTTCCATCTTCTTGCATGACTTTAACTAAGGTCTTTTCTGCTTTATCAAGTGTTGCCTGCAATTCCTTTGATAAGATCATCCCTTTTTGAAAAGCTGCAATGGCATCTTCTAAAGCAATTTCTCCATTTTCTAAGCTCTGAACAATAGTCTCAAGTTCTGCTAAATTTTCCTCAAATTTCTTCTGTTTTGACATCTTTAACCTCTAATTCTACCTGACCATCTCGCATCAATAACGTTACTTGATCAGTTTTTTTCAAATCTTTTGCTGACGATACTACGGCATCCTCTTTTTTCACAATCGCATAACCTCTGGCTACGATACGACTAGTATCTAACATGAGTAGCGCTTCTGACAAACGTTTGACTTCGGCGACCTTGGCATCATAAACTACTGCCATTTGACTACGAAGTAACTTTTCAAATTGGAGTAGACGGTCCTGATAACGATGAACCTTATTGATTGGTGATAACTGCTCTAATCGATGAACTAGTTCTAATACTCTTTGCTCCTGTCTAATAAGTTCTGAATTTACACTTTGTTTGAGACGAAGTTGTAACTGATCCAAGCGTTGCAGATATCCATCATATAAACGCTCTGGTTGCCTGAAGAGGACTGATTGACTAAGCCCTCTAAAGGATTCTTTTTTCTTTGATAAAGTATTTTGTACAGCAGTAGCCATTCGTTTCTCTTGATTTTTAAGGTAGGTCAGTAGATCTAACTTAGTCACAGGTGTAGCTAACTCTGCTGCAGCAGTTGGTGTTGCGGCTCTCTTATCAGCCACAAAGTCTGATAAGGTTACATCTGTTTCGTGGCCAACACTTGAAATAATAGGAAGGCGCGATTCAAAGATAGAACGCACTACAATCTCTTCGTTAAAAGCCCAAAGATCTTCAATTGATCCACCACCTCGACCAATGATAAGAACATCCAAGTCTTCTCGTTCATTAGCTCTAGCAATGTTACGGGCAATCTCCTCTGCTGCCCCTTCGCCTTGAACCTTGGTAGGATATAAAACAATCTCTACCCCTGGAAAACGTCTGCTAACGGTAGTAATAATATCCTGTATAACAGCACCACTACGACTAGTCACAACCCCGATGCGTTTTGCAAACTGAGGGATTGCTTGTTTAAAGCGTTCTTGAAAAAGGCCTTCTTCTGATAATTTCTTTTTTAATTGTTCGAACTGAATCGCAAGAGCCCCTACACCATCAGGCTCTGCCTTTTCAATAATGATAGAGTAGCTCCCACTTGGTTCATAGACTTGGACACGACCGATCACATTGATCTTCATCCCTTCTTCCAAATCAAAACCTAATTTCTGATAAACACCCGACCAAATGGTTGCTTGTATAACAGCACGATCATCTTTTAGAGAAAAGTATTGGTGAGTTGGACGCTTTCGAAAGTTAGAAACCTGACCAGTTAAATAGACCCTCTCCAAGTATGGGTCTTTATCGAATTTCATTTTCAAATACTTGGTCAAAGTTGTTACCGACAAATACTTTTCCATCTCAACCTCCTTCTTTCTCTAG
The DNA here is from genome assembly GCF_024295665.1 of Streptococcus sp. CF8_St5-17. NCBI lineage: Bacteria > Bacillati > Bacillota > Bacilli > Lactobacillales > Streptococcaceae > Streptococcus > Streptococcus sp. CF8_St5-17. The sequence goes on along the minus strand of NZ_JANCOU010000002.1, from coordinate 174,346 downwards.
TTTTTCCTGGGTATTATTATACCAAAAAACCGTTTAAAAATCTCTTTTTTCACCTCTAGAATACGAAAACGAAATTGAATTCTTTTAACCTTCTCTTATAATATACAAAAGCCCTTGGAAAACTCCAAGGGCTTTAATTAGTTCACTGAACTATTTTATTTTTTAAGGTTGTAGAATGATTTCAATCCACGGTATTCAGCTACTTCACCAAGTTGATCTTCGATGCGAAGCAATTGGTTGTATTTAGCGATACGGTCAGTACGTGAAAGTGAACCAGTCTTGATTTGTCCTGCGTTTGTTGCAACTGCGATGTCAGCGATTGTTGAATCTTCAGTTTCACCTGAACGGTGTGATACAACAGCAGTGTAACCAGCTTCTTTCGCCATTTCGATAGCGTCGAATGTTTCAGTAAGAGTACCGATTTGGTTAACTTTGATAAGGATTGAGTTAGCAGCACCTTCTGCGATACCTTTTTCAAGGTATGAAGTGTTTGTTACGAAGAAGTCGTCACCAACCAATTGAACTTTACCACCAAGACGTTCAGTAAGAGCTTTCCAACCGTCCCAGTCGTTTTCGTCCATACCATCTTCGATAGTGATGATTGGGTATTTGTTTACCAATTCTTCAAGGTAGTCGATTTGTTCTGCAGCAGTACGTACAGCAGCTCCTTCACCTTCGAATTTAGTGTAGTCGTATACTTGACGTTCTTTATCGTAGAATTCTGATGAAGCACAGTCAAATCCGATAAATACGTCTTTACCTGGAACATAACCAGCAGCTTCGATAGCAGCAAGGATAGTTTCAACACCATCTTCAGTTCCTTCGAAACGAGGAGCAAATCCACCTTCGTCACCTACAGCTGTTTCAAGACCACGAGATTTAAGGATTTTCTTAAGAGCGTGGAAGATTTCAGCACCCCAACGAAGAGCTTCTTTGAATGTAGGTGCACCAGCAGGTACGATCATGAATTCTTGGAAAGCGATTGGAGCATCTGAGTGAGAACCACCATTGATGATGTTCATCATTGGAGTTGGAAGAACTTTAGTGTTGAATCCACCAAGGTAGCTGTAAAGTGGGATTTCAAGGTAGTCAGCAGCAGCACGAGCTACAGCGATAGACACACCAAGGATTGCGTTTGCACCCAATTTACCTTTATTAGGAGTACCGTCAAGAGCGATCATAGCACGGTCGATAGCTTGTTGGTCACGTACATCGTAGCCGATAATAGCTTCAGCAATGATGTTATTTACGTTGTCAACAGCTTTTTGTGTACCAAGACCACCGTAACGAGATTTGTCACCGTCGCGAAGTTCAACTGCTTCGTGTTCACCAGTAGAAGCTCCTGATGGAACCATACCACGTCCGAAAGCACCTGATTCAGTGTAAACTTCTACTTCAAGTGTTGGGTTACCGCGTGAGTCTAGGACTTCGCGAGCGTAAACATCAGTAATAATTGACATTTTTTACTCTCCTTTGAGTTAAATTATTTTACACCTCTATGATACATCAAAAAGATACCTTTTTCAAGAAAAAACGTTATCTTTGTGCAAATTTTCCTTAAGTTCATTAAGTAATCGCTTTCTTTTCCGCCTTATCTATAGACTTTTATGATATACTATATTTATGACTGATGTATCAAAAAAAATATTAGAAAAAGCCAATGGTGGACTTAAGTTAAATCCAGACGAACAAAGACGTTTTCTTGGTACCTTTGAAGAACGTGTTCTTGGCTACGCTGAACTCGCTACTGCGAATGATGACAAATTTCAAAAGGCATTTTTAACAATACTAGAGACCCTAAAGAAAGAAACTGAACCTCTATTTGTCAAAATTTCTCCTCAAGTTGAATTTGACAAACAAGTCTTTTATCTAAAACATGCCAAAGATGACAATTGCCAAGCAACTATCGTTTCTGAAGATCATAACTCTTCTCCTTTCGGCATGGTCATACACAGTGATAGTCCTGTTCAAACCCAAGAAAAAGACCTTAAAAAGGCCTTTTCTGACTTATGGCAAGAGAAAGAGACGAAAGCTCCTACTTCTTTTTGGAAAAAATGGTTTTGTTAACTCTATCTCAAAGACATGATCCGAGCAATACTTGCAGCTGTATTTTCTAAATAAACAGCTGCTTTTTTTAAACTATCTGCTAACGGTTCACTTTTTTCAAGTATGGAAAAAGCTGCGACTATATTCTCAAATGGTAAAGGTGGTAAATCCTCTGATAAACTACCACAAATAGCAAGAACTGGAACACCCCTAGGTGTTCTTTTTGCTACTCCAATTGGCGCCTTTCCAGCTAGACTTTGCGAGTCCAGTCTACCTTCGCCAACAATCACTAGGTCAGCATTTACAACTTTTTGATCGAAGTTTATCAAATCCAAACAAGTTTGAATACCAGATACAATCTCTGCTTCAGCGAAGGCACACAAGCCAGCTGCAATACCACCACCAGCTCCTGCACCATCTAATTTTAATATTTCAGGTCCAATTTTACTATAGAAGTCTTTAATAGCAGCATCAACTTCTTGAAATTTAGATGGATCCAATCCCTTTTGTTTTCCAAATGTGAAGGTAGCACCATGAGGTCCACAAAGCGGATTGGTCACATCTGCAAGTATTTTTATATGTACGTCAGAAGGAATTTGAAGCACACCCTCCTTCGAAATTTTCCTGATATCAAATAGAGATTGACCATTTGCTTGAAGTACAATTCCGTTTTTGTCATAAAACTGATAACCAAGTCCTGAAGCAATGCCAATTCCACCATCATTACTAGCCGTACCACCGACACCAACGTAGATATCTTTAATCCCTTGGTATATCAAATGGAGAATCAGTTGACCAATTCCCTTTGTTTGAATCTCTAGAGGATTACGTTTTTCAAAAGGAATTTTAGCAAGACCTATTAAATCTGCAACTTCAAATAGAGCTAGTTTCTCTTTTTGAAAGTAGGACATCAAAACCTCATCACCAAAAGGTCCAGTTACCTGGACTGTTTTTTCTTTCAAACCTAGAGAACTTTTAATGGCGTCTACTGTTCCTTCACCTCCATCACCAACAGGTAAAAGTAGACATTCAGCATCTGGTATCACCCTTTTAAATCCTCTTTTTATAGCTTCTGCTACTTCGTTTGCAGGAAGACTCTCCTTGAAGGAGTCAGGCGCAATAACAACTTTCATTTTGATTCCTCTTTCTATCTAAAGGAAGTCTATCATTTCCAAAACTTTCCCAAAATCTCTCTCATCTACCTGAAGTTTTATTTCCTTTTTCACAATATCCTTGGCACAAAAGGCTATACCAAGTCCTGCACTTTTAAGCATTTTTAAGTCATTAGCTCCATCACCGATAGCTATTGTCCTCTCGAAAGGTACCTCTAACTCTTTAGCCCAACTGAGCAATGTTTTTTCTTTAACTTCTCTGCTTATAATAGGGCCAATAAGATTTCCAGTTGAATGACCATCTCTGATTTCTAGCTGATTTGCAGTATATAATGAAATTCCTAAATCTTTTGCTAATCTATCCACGATAGTGGTAAATCCACCTGATACTAAACCGACTTCTATCTGATTTTCTTGAAGAACTTTTATAAACTGGGTAGCGTTTTTACTAAGGTGAAGTTCATGATAAATCTTATCAAAAACATTGATAGAGAGACCTTTAAGAAGGGAAACACGTTTTTTTAAACTTGCTTCGAAGTCTAATTCCCCTCTCATAGCTTGAGCTGTTAGCAAGGCTACTTCTTCTTCGCACTCTGCCTCTTTCCCTAATAAATCAATCACTTCTTCTTCTATCAAAGTTCCATCAACATCTAGGACACAGAGTCCTCTAGCTTTATTCATTTATTCCCCATACTTCCATCATCTCAAAAAATCGTATGAAAACTTCATACGATTTTAACTATTTAGTTTGCTAAACTGTGATACAAATCAAGGTAAGACTGACAAGCTGTATCCCAAGAAAAGTCACATTCCATAGCTTGAACTTGAAGATTTTTCCAAACATCTGGATGATTATAGTAAACATCCAAGGCAGTTTGTAGAGCCCAGTTAAGCCAATATGGAGTTAAGTTATCAAAACTAAATCCAGTGCCAGTTCCTTCAATCGGATTAAACGGTTGGACAGTATCTCTCAACCCGCCTACCTCATGAACAAGTGGTAATGTTCCATAACGCATAGCCATCATTTGAGAAAGTCCACAAGGTTCAAAACGACTTGGCATGAGGAAAATATCACAGGCTGCATAAATTTCTTGTGCTAGCTTGACATCAAAGGTAATATTTGCAGAAAGTTTATCTGGGAATACTTGACCAAACCATGAGAACGCTTGTTCAAAACCAGGATCACCTGTACCCAAGAGAACAATTTGAACATCTTCTTGAAGCATGCGATGCAAACCTTCAACAACGACATCAAAACCTTTTTGTCTTGTCAAACGCGACACAATACCAATCATTGGAACATTGGGACGAACTGGAAGACCAACTTTTTCTTGAAGTTTAGCTTTATTCTGAGCTTTTCCTGACAGATCAGATTTATTAAAATGGTAATCCAATAAAGGATCCGTCTCTGGATTGTAAAGATCTGTATCAATTCCATTTACAATACCAGAAACCTTACCAGACTCCATTCGAAGAATTTGATCCAAACCACATCCAAACTCTGTTGTCATGATTTCATAAGCATAGCTTGGCGATACAGTAGATACACGATCTGCATAGAGGATACAAGCCTTCATCCAGTTAAGGCAATCATTCCAACGAACTGTACCATCCGCATAACGCTCAAAACCAACTCGGAACAAATCCCAAAGCATACCTTCAGAGAATTGTCCTTGGAATTCCAAATTATGTATAGTTAAGACAGTCTTAATGTTTTGGTAGGCCTGTATCCATCTGTATTTTTCCTTCAATAAGAAAGGGATCATAGCTGTATGGTAGTCATGAGCATGGAGGACATCAGGGATAAATCCGATTCGCTCCATAGCTTCTAGAGCCGCAAGTTGGAAGAAGGCAAAACGTTCACCATCATCAAAATCCCCATACACATGACCACGGAAGAAATAATACTGGTTGTCAATAAAGTAGAATGTAACACCATTTAAAACTGTCTTCTTAATGCCACAAAATTGTCTACGCCAACCAACGTATACTTCAAATTGAAGAACATCTTCAATTTGATCACCAAACTTGGCTTCCACCATGTCATAGTATGGCAAGATAACAGCAACTTCATGACCAGCTTTAACTAATGATTTTGGAAGAGCCCCGATAACATCTCCCAAGCCACCTGTTTTAGAGAAAGGGGCTCCTTCGGCTGCTACAAATAAAATTTTCATGAAAGAATGTCCTCTGTTACTTTTTCACCTTTTTTGATGACAACAGGATTTTCTGCTGTACCACGAATAACAACTCCATCAGCTACTTCAGCACCCTTATCAATAATTGCATACTCAACTTGAGCGCCTTCACCAATGATAACACGAGGGAAAACAATAGATTCTTTAACTAAGCTATCTTTATGAATTTGAACATTACGAGAAATAACTGAACGAACAACTTTACCTTCGACAATACTACCAGAAGCAAACTGCGAAGTATTTACTTCACAACCAGGTGCATAATAAGTTGGTTCTTCGTTTTTCACCTTTGTATGAATCTTTTGATTTGGAGAGAACAAAGAGTAGAATTTATGCTGATCAAGCATATCAATATTCGCTTGGTAGTAAGTTTCTACAGAATGAATATTTGCCAAATAGCCAGTATACTCGTAGGCAAAAGCACCTTCTTTAGCTGCCAAATCACGAAGAACATAGCGAAGTTTTTCTGGATGTTCTTTCTGAGCTTCTTCTTCAAGACGTTCAATCAACCATGGGGTATCAACGACAAAGATATCGGTAGACATGTTGTAAAGATTTTGGTCTAATTTTTTATCAAAGAGCTTGTGAGAAAGTACATGGTCAGTTTCATCGATATCAAGGATTGCATTTACTTCTGAAATATCCTGCTTAGGTAGTTTCTTATAAACAACTGTGATAGGAGATTTGGTAGTATTGTGCAAATGGAAAACCTGAGCAAGATCAATATTTACCAAAACATCGCAGTTCAAGGAAACAGTTTGGTTAGATCCAGAACGTTTTAAATAAGTCAAGAGTTGTTGATAATACTCTTTACCGACTGTGCTACTTTCTACACGTGTATTGTAAATACCTAAATAGTAGTGACTAAGTAGTGTATTCAAGCCCCACTCGCGACCTGAACGAATGTGGTCGAAAACTGAGCTGATATTATCTTGTTGGAAGATTCCAAAGACACTACGAACACCAGCATTTGCTAAACTTGAGAGTGGGAAGTCAATCAAGCGATACTTTCCTCCGAATGGCAAACTCGCCACAGGACGATTACTCGTCAAGGTTGACATATCATGAAAACCAACAGTGTTTCCTAAAATCGCTGAATATTTATCAATCTTCATCTGTTGCTACCCCCACTACTTCGTTATATCCGACTACTTCAACTTCTTCAGTTCCATCAATTTCTACACCATCAGCAATGATAGCACCTTCACCAATAATGGCACGTTTAATCTTAGCACCTTTTCCGACTACTGCTCCACTCATGATGACAGAATCAACAACTTCTGCTCCTTCACGAACTTGTGCTGCTGTAGATAAAATGGAGTGCTTCACAGTACCATTTACATAACATCCATCTACTACAAGAGAATCTTCTACATGAGCATGTTCTCCAATAAAGTTTGGTGGAGAGATAAGGTTACGAGAATAGATTTTCCATTGACGATTACGACTATCTAGAGCGTTGTCTGGAGAAATATATTCCATATTTGCTTCCCAAAGCGATTCGATAGTGCCGACATCCTTCCAGTATCCACTGAATTCATAGGCATAAACACTTTCTCCAGACTCTAGGTAGTTAGGAATAACATTCTTACCAAAGTCTGACATGTCAATATTATTCTTTTCAGCTGCAACGAGCATATTGCGCAGACGTTTCCAATCGAAAATATAAATCCCCATTGATGCCTTAGTTGATTTTGGTTGGGCAGGTTTTTCTTCGAATTCAACAATACGATTATTAGCATCTGTATTCATGATACCGAAACGACTAGCTTCTTTTAATGGTACATCCAAGACAGCTACAGTCAAGCTGGCATTGTTATCCTTGTGTGATTGGAGCATATCATCATAGTCCATCTTGTAGATATGGTCTCCTGAAAGAATCAAAACATACTCAGGATTAATGCTATCGATATAATCGATATTTTGGTAAATCGCGTGACTTGTACCTTCAAACCAACGATTTCCTTCACTTGCAGAGTAAGGTTGAAGGATTGAAACACCTGAATCAATTACATCTAGACCCCAGCTTGAACCATTCCCGATGTGATTGTTAAGAGCAAGAGGTTGATACTGTGTGATAACCCCAACATTGTGGATTCCAGAGTTGGCACAGTTAGAAAGAGCAAAGTCAATGATACGGTAGCGCCCACCAAATTGCACAGCTGGTTTTGCAATGCTTTGGGTGAGTTTACCAAGACGAGTTCCTTGCCCACCGGCAAGGATTAAAGCTAGCATTTCATTCTTCATTTTCTACTCCTTTTTGAGATTTATTCGATTCATTTTTTGTAGGTTTCAAGCGACGTTTGATTTTCCAAATACTTGCACCCATAGCTGGCAAAGTAAAGGTCAATGTCTGCTCATAATCCTTCCATAACCCTTCTTGAGTTTGAACAGTTTGGTTGTGTTCTTTCCAAACTCCACCCCATTGTTCCAACTCTGTATTCCAAATTTCTTCGTAAATACCTGCAACTGGTAATCCAATTGTAAAATCAGGACGTTCAACCGGTGCCATGTTGAAGACACAGACTAGCATCTCGCCTTTTTTACCCTTACGAATAAAGGAAAGAACACTTTGATCTCTATTATCAGCATCGATGATTTCAATTCCATCATAACTTGTATCAATTTCCCAAAGACAACGATGGTCTTTATAAAGTTGATTCAGTTGAGATGTGAAGTATTTCATCTTAGCATTCATTGGATCTTCAAGGTTTGACCACTCTAATTGCTCTTCTGATTTCCACTCTAAGAATTGACCGAATTCGCTACCCATAAAGAGTAATTTCTTACCAGGGTGACAAATTTGATAAGTATAAAGGTTTCTCAGGCCTGCAAATTGATTGTAACGATCCCCCCACATCTTATGCATCATACTCTTCTTACCATGAACCACCTCATCATGTGAAAATGGTAGGAGATAATTTTCATTAAAGACATACATAAAACTGAAGGTTACAAGGTTAAAATCATACTTGCGGTAAATTGGATCTTCTTCGTAGAAACGGAGAATGTCATTCATCCAGCCCATGTTCCACTTGTAGTCAAATCCAAGACCACCAATCTCTTTCGGACCTGTAATTTTAGTAGCTGAGGAGCTCTCTTCTGCAATCATCATGACATCAGGGTGAGCTAGCTTAATAACAGTATTTAAACGCTGAAGGAAATAGTAGCCTTCGTAGTTAAGATTTCCACCGTCTTTATTTGGTGTCCAAGGTGCATTATCATAATCAAGATAAAGGATATTACTTACAGCATCTACACGAATACCATCTAAATGATAAAAATCAATCCAGAACTTAATGCTAGAAATTAGGAAAGATTGTACTTCGTTTTTCCCTAAGTCGAAGTTTAATGCTCCCCAACCATAGTTATGAGCTTTGTTATGGTCTTGATATTCAAAAGTTGGTGTTCCGTCATAATAAGCTAGAGCATCATCATTGATTGTAAAGTGACCAGGAACCCAGTCCACAATAACTCCGATATTGTTTAAATGACACTCTTCAACAAAGTCTTGAAACTCTTCAGGTCTTCCGTAAGAATGTTCTAAACCAAAATACCCCATCAGTTGATAGCCCCAGCTCAAACCAAGCGGATGCGCCATCAAAGGCATAAACTCAATATGAGTGTAGTTCATCTCAACTAAGTAAGGAATCAACTCTTCTTTTAATTGAGCAAAACTGTATGGAGTTCCGTCTGGATTTCTCTTCCAAGAGCCTGCATGAGCCTCATAGATATTAACTGGTCTTTCAAAAAATCCCAAACGTTTTCTACGAGCTAACCAAAGTCCATCCTTCCATTTCTTTTCTGGGATTTCTGTTAAAACAGCCCCTGTTCCTGGACGTGCTTCATACCGAACAGCTAAAGGATCAATCTTCATAAGCTGATGACCGTTAGACCGTGTGATATGATATTTATAAATCTGACCCTCTTGGGCTAAAGTTGTAAAAACTTCCCAAACTCCAGATTCATTTCGAACCATAGGGATTTGATTTTCAACCCAATTAGTGAAATCACCAACTAGATGAACAGCTTGCGCATTTGGAGCCCAAACACGGAATGTGTAACCCCATTCCCCGTCTTTCTCCTCACGATGTGCGCCCAAATAGTGCTGAAGATGGAAATTTTCGCCTGTTGTAAAAGTTCTTAAAGCTTCTAATGTATCCATAAATCCCCCTTTATATTGTAAGCGTTTTCTATATTTCTATTATACTATCTTTTAAGAGAAGTTTCAAGTAAATTACTATATTTTAAAAATTATTTTGAAAATCTGAAAATAATTTTCTGATGTGTCCCAGGAAAATAGTTTTAATTTTCTGTTTTATCTTCGTTTCTTTTCATTTCCTTACATTTTTATATAATAGTAACAAAATATTCGGGTTTAAGCAATTTTTAGCCTGATATTTTTTAAAAATATATTCAAACTCAGTAAATATAGAGTTTATGATATTCAACTTAGATTGAAATTATTCAGAAAGCAAGGATTTTCCCCTAAAAAATAGAGCAGATCTTCCAATCTGCTCTGTCTTTATTTACTATTCTTTACGATTTATCTGCATTTCCCTGAAAAATAAATTTCTCTGGATATTTTTTGATAAAACTTAGTTCATTCTCATTTCCATCATAATCATAAACAAAATCATCTGCTTCATCCAACTTCTGATAAAAAGCATCACCATGCTCTTCTTCCATCTGTGCTAGCATCTCCGATCTCTCTTCTCTAACAAAGGAGATAGCTCCACCAAAGTATGCAAGAAGATTTTTGAAATTAACAGCATGCTCCGTCATTCCAAATAGTTCCAACCCCTTTAAAGTATCTTCCCAGACAATCCCTGTCGAATTATCGAAAAATTGATAGTGGCCTCCATTGTTTACTTCGATAAAATACCAGATAATCGCCAGAAGGTATCTTTGTTCTAAAGTAAAGATTTTTGCAGAATCGAGATAGTCTTCATAGGTGTTATAGATGTTAACAGTTTCGTATACTGGTTTAATAATATCCCATGAGTCTCTTGCCTTTTGAACGTCTTCTACCGTAATATTCTTGTATAATTTCTTATTCTGCGCAATTGTCATTTCTTGATTAGTTTCATTAACATCTTCAAAATAGTATTTTTCTAGCAAGGGATAATCTGCTGGCTTAGCTTCAAGAACTTCCCTTAGAGAACCTACTTTAACCAACTCAATACACCATTCAATGACTGGATTTGTTGAGGAATCAGCATTTTTGATAGCATTTTCTAATAAAGCTAGAGCCTGATTAGCTTCAGTTTCAAAGTCATTCTTCGGGTCACTAGATAAACGCCAATGGGTAAAACCATTTCTATAATACCAAATAGCATCCCTATCTTCTTCAGAGACTATCTCTAAAACTGTTTTTGCCTCTTCAAATTGACTCCAATTATTACAAACTTTGGCTAGTTCACTAAGTACTTGACCACTTAAATTTTCTAAACCAAGCTCTGAGATGATTTCCTTTATCTTTTCGAATTGGTAGGTATGCTTAATGTCTTTGAGACACTGAAGTTTCTCCTCTTCATTTAAGGTGATAAATTTTTCCAGAGTAATTGTATTGATATCCATAAGTATCTCCCACTAAAAGTAATGAACTTTTCTAATTTTAATTCAATTAATAATGAAACTTCTGCTTTTTTCTATCTGTCCGGTACTTGAAAATGAACTACTTTTTCTGAAAATTTTAGTTTTATTTTCGACTTCAAAGAAGACTTTCTAGAAGTATAGGCCGGGATCAAAAATCCCGACCTCGTATTTTTAGTAGAAATGAGCCTTTGAAACATTTTTGTTCATTCATTGGACTCTACAAAATAGCTTTGCCCTACATTTCATTGACTCCGTCTTCAATCTAAGACTTAGGATAAAACATTCATAACTGCAACACTCACATTATCAAGAGTGTTTTCTTGGTTTGAACGACTATTAGTGATTCGCATTTCAAGATTTCCCGCATTTTCATAATAGTGGGATTCTCCCTTAGCATTAAAGACCACTAAATAATGCTCGTCATCTTCTTGAATTTCATAGACAATCCAGCCACTATTTTCAATAGCTGTGTGAACAAAGACGTGACGGTATACTTCCTCGTATGTAGGGTATGAAAAGGCACTACTCTTTGTTTTAAGACCTATAATCTGACGAATAAATTCAATACTATCCTGACGCTCATTGATTAAGTCCCAGTCCACCTGGTTAACAGCGTCTGGAGCATTGTAACTGTTCATGGCACGTTCGCGATCATCATGAGTCAACTCACCGTTTTCACCTGTAGGAACCAGTTTGGTACGTCCAAACTCTTGACCAAGTTCCATAAAGGAGATACCTTGCATGAGTAGATTCATTGCAGTTGCTGTTTCTACCTTTTTCATGATACTTGCTTGGTCTTCTGTTGGATGAAGTGTCGCTAATAAATCATGCAAGTTATAGTTATCATGGGCTTCTACATAGTTGACAACCTGGTTAGGGCTTAAATAAGAGCCCAGTTCACGACTACCAAGAATAGCTTTGGCAACAATTGGTTCAGTTGCAGCACCACTTACGAAGCCTGATTTGATATCACCATAAACTTCAGCACCCTTAACTGCATTACGTTGATCATCATTGAAAAATCCAATATTAGGCAACTGATAGGCATTGTCTTTCTTAGCCTTATCGTAAGGTGCTAGACCAGTACCCATATCCCAACCTTCTCCATAAAGGATGATTTTAGGATCAACTTCATCCATAGCCCAACGGATCATCTGCATGGTTTTAATGTCATGGATTCCCATCAAGTCAAAGCGGAAACCATCAATATTAAACTCATTCACCCAATAGAGAAGTGAATCAATCATGTACTTACGGAACATTTCGTGTTCACTAGCAGTTTCGTTTCCTACACCTGTACCATTTTGATAACTTCCATCACGGTTCATTCGGTAATAATAATCTGGTACTGTTGTTTGGAATGGAGCATCAACAGTTGAAAACGTATGGTTGTACACCACATCCATAATAACGCCAATTCCAGCATCATGATAAGCTTGAATCATCGTCTTCAAATCGCGGATGACTTGCCCTGGATCATTTGGATTCGTAGACATGCTGGTTTCTGGTGCATTGTAATTTTGTGGATCGTAACCCCAGTTGTAGGTCACATTACCATCTGCATCATACTCTTTGTGACGATCAGCAATTGGCTGTAGTTGAACATAATTCACACCAAGTTCCTTGATGTAGTCAAATGCCGTAGACTGTCCATATTGATTGATCGTTCCAGTTTGAGCAGCCCCCAAGAATGTTCCTCTTAACTCTGGAGCGACACCAGAAGTTTCAGATTTTGTCAAGTCACGTACGTGCATTTCGTAAACAACCGCTTGGCACGGATTTTCCAATCGCCAAGTTGCTTCCGCCCCGTTCTTAACTTCAAATCCATCAACTTGACGTTCTTCTTCTGAAAGGATTGCTGAACGTTTCCCATTTGGACTTGTCGCAATTGTGTATGGATCGCGGGTCAATGATTGATGATGTGGAAAATCAATCTGATATTGATAGGCACGACCTGCAAGACTTTCAGGAATTGTCAAATTCCAAACGCCAATTGTATTATCCTTGTGACTATAGGAATAACTATTCCCACGTTTCATTTCATAAGTTTTTAGGATAGGAGCGTCATTGCTTGCGGATTCATAGACTACAACTTGTACAGTTGTTGCTGTTGGCGACCAAAGTTTAAAGCTTGTTTCTTCTTCGGAAACCTGGCATCCCAACTCTCCTTGGTAACCCCAGTGGTGATCAAAACTTGCACTATTGATTGCTTTATCAAAAGCAAATGGATTTTGGTCTTTATAGTGTGGACTTGCAATGGCTGGATTTTCAGAATAATAAACCGTATCATCGCCATCCAAAATCCATACTTCTGTCAATAGTGGATAATAATTAAATCGGATAGGGTATTCTTTGGTAACTCCATCTTTTTCAACCATAAAAACCATTTGTGAAAGAGCACTTTCACTTGATTGAGTAAATGAAAACTTCTCTCCAAAATATTCTTCCTCTTTAACAAATTCTACTGAATCAGCTGACCCCTTACTAAAGTTGCAATTCTGATACGCTCCATCCTTACGATGATAATGAATAAGTACAGGATAATTGTACATAGTTCTCCCTAATTTCTAATTGTTAAATTTTAAAAAATAATTTCTTGTTTATATTTTCGAGTTGGAGCAAGAAATCTAAGATAGTCATTCTTTAGTGTGTAATGATTATAAACTCTCCAACCAAGCTTCATCTCGAATCTCAATTCCAAGTTCTTGTGCTTTTTGGAGTTTGCTTCCTGCATCGGCTCCTGCTACCACAAGGTCAGTCTTCTTCGATACGCTACCCGTTACCTTGGCACCAAGATTTTCTAGCTTACTTTTGGCTTCCGAGCGAGTAAGACGTTCAAGTTTCCCTGTCAATACAACAGTTAGACCTGATAAGGCAGCATCTGCTGCAACGACCTGGCCTTTATAGTCTAGATTAACACCTAATTCTTTCAATTCACTTAAAAGAATTTTTGCACCCTCAGTCTCAAAATAAGATTGGAGACTTTGAGCAATAACACTTCCCAAACTTTCGATGCTTGCTACTTCTTCAGGATTTGCTTGTGCAAGTGATTCGATTGAATGGAAATGTTGTAAGAGTAACTGACTTGCCTTGCTTCCAACATGACGAATCCCTAAACCAAACAAAAGTTTTTCAGCAGAATTTTCTTTAGAAGCTTGAATAGCCTGGTAAAGTTTTTGAGCTGATTTCTCCTTGATGCCATCTAGCAAGAGAAAATCTTCCACAGTTAAGCGATAAATATCTGCAACATCTTTAACTAAATTGGTGGCAAATAATTTTTCTACGATTGATGGACCAAGGCCAGAGATATTCATGGCATCACGGGATGCGAAGTGAATTAGACCTTCCTTGATTTGAGCTGGACAACGTGGGTTTATACAACGAAGAGCCACCTCATCTTCAAAGTGTAATAGCTTGCTCTCACAACTTGGACAGTTTGTTGGAATATCTAGTTTCTCCTCAGAAACTCGCTTAGACTCAACCACTCGTAAAACAGCTGGAATAATATCGCCTGCCTTGTAGACAATGACTGTATCATCCTTGCGGATATCCTTTTCAGCGATATAGTCTACATTATGCAGGGTTGCACGACTAACTGTTGTACCTGCCAATTGCACCGGAGTAAGATTAGCAGTCGGAGTTACAACTCCCGTACGACCAACTGTCCAGTCAACAGAAAGCAATTTTGCTTCTTTTTCTTCTGCTGGGAATTTATATGCTACTGCCCACTTAGGTGCTTTAACTGTAAAACCAAGTTGCTCTTGACCAGCTAGATCATTGACCTTAATCACGACACCGTCGATATCATAAGGCAATTGGTCTCTTTCTTGACCTACTTCTTGGATAAATTCCCAAACTTCGTCCATGCTATGGGCTAATAGTCGTCTAGGGTTAACCACAAAGCCCAACTGTTCCAGATGATTTAAAACCTTCTCTTGGCTGTCTCTAGTTGAAGGACTTGCTTCCTGATAGAGGAAAGTTGCAAGATTACGCTTAGCTACTACTCCTGTGTCTAACTGGCGAAGGGTTCCTGCAGCTGCATTTCGTGGATTAGCAAACTCCGGCTCCCCGTTTTCTTGACGAGCAAGATTGACTTGATTGAAAGAAGCTCTTGGCATATAACATTCACCACGAACTGTTATATCTATTTTTTCAGATAATGATAAAGGAATGTCCTTGACACGTTTGAGATTTTCTGTGATATTCTCACCGACTGAACCATCACCACGAGTAGCTCCAGCAACAAAAATTCCTTGCTCATAAGTCAAGGAAATCGATAAACCATCAATTTTCAACTCACAGATATAAGTAACATCATCCAATTCTTTACGAACACGCGCATCAAAGGCATCAAGCTCTTCACGAGAAAAAGCATCCTGCAAACTATAGAGAGGATACTGATGACTATATTTTTCAAAACCATCTAGAATCTTACCGCCAACACGGTGGGTTGGACTATCTGGCAAGACTTGCTCTGGATGAGCTTTTTCCAACTCTACCAATTCACGATAAAGACGGTCATACTCACTATCAGATACAGATGGATTGTCACTTGTATAATACTCTGTCGCATAGCGATTGAGCAACTCAACGAGCTCTTTCATTCTTTCATTCATAGAACCATTTTACCATAAAAAGGGCCATAGAAACAATACTCAAGCTCTAAAAAAGAAAATGAGAAGGGCTTTTCTATCCCTTCTCACTAATTTTTATTTTTTACGGTTCAAAATAGCGTTCAAGATAATAGCTACTGTACTTGCAATAACGATACCATTTGAGAAAAACATTTGTAATTCAGTCGGTAAAGTATTGAAGAGATTGCTTCCATTTAATCCCACCCCTGCAGAAATAGAAACTGCTGCAATGAGGAAGTTGTGTTCATTGTGCTCAAAGTCTACACGAGCCAAGATTTGCATCCCTTGGAGAGACACAAAACCGAACATAACAAGCATAGCTCCACCAAGGACAGGGCTTGGGATAATCTGTGCCAAGGCTCCAAACTTAGGCAAGAGACCAAGCAAGATAAGGAAACCAGCTGCGTAGTAGATTGGTAAACGTGTACGAATACCAGAAAGTTTCACCAAACCTACGTTTTGTGAAAATCCTGTATAAGGGAAGGTATTGAAAAGTCCACCAAGTAAAACAGCAAGACCTTCAGCACGATAACCATTACGGAGACGAGTGCTATCAATTGGATCTTTAGTAATATCAGAAAGGGCAAGATAAACCCCAGTTGATTCTACCATGGATACAGTAGCGATGATACACATCATGACAATAGATGAAATCTCAAATTGTGGAGCGCCAAAGTAGAATGGAGTTGGGATATGAACCAGTGGAGCTTCTGCTACTGGAGAAAAATCAACCAAGCCCATAGTCGCTGCAATAATCGTACCGGTAATCAAACCAATCAAAATCGAAATAGATTTGATAAATCCTTTTGTAAAGATATTGACCAAAAGAATGATGAGAACAGTAATCATTGCCAAGGCTAGACTTTGTCCAGTTGGTTTTTCAACGTTATTTCCCATATTTCCGATAGCAACTGGAATCAAGGTCAATCCGATAGTTGTGATAACAGAACCAGTTACGATTGCAGGGAAAAGATTGGCAACCTTAGAGAAGATACCTGAAATCAGGATAACATAAATCCCTGAAGCAATCAAGGCACCAAACATGGCACCACTACCATGACTTTGTCCAATCATAATAAGTGGAGCAACAGACTGGAAGGCTACCCCAAGAACAATAGGCAAACCAACACCGAAGTGTTTATTGAGTTGCAATTGTAGGAGAGTTGCAACCCCACACATAAAGATATCTGTAGAGATAAGGTATGTCAACTGTTGAGCTGAATACCCCAAAGCACTTGCAATCATGATGGGTACTAGGATTGAACCTGAGTACATAGCAAGTAAGTGTTGCAAACCAAGAACGGCTGCCTGTGAGTGTTTTTCCTGTTGTTTCATTAGATGTCTGCCTCCTTGAAGATAACTCTTCCATTTTCAAAACGCTCTAAACGAGCAAGTGATACTACCTGATGACCTGATTTTTCTAACAGCTCACGACCATCTTGGAAGGATTTTTCAATCACAATTCCGACGGCCTCAACTGTAGCACCAGCTTGCTCGATAATCTGAATCAAACCTTTAGCTGCTTGACCATTAGCCAAGAAATCATCAATAATTAATACTTTATCTCCTGGAGATAAGAACTTCCCTGCAATAGATACAGTGCTAGTAACTTGTTTCGTGAAAGAAAATACTTCTGCAGTTAAAATTCCTTCATTCATGGTAATATTTTTTGCCTTCTTAGCAAAAATCATAGGTACATCTAATTGTTCTGCAACATATAGAGCTGGAGCAATTCCAGATGCTTCAATGGTTACAACTTTTGTAATGCCAGCATTTTTAAAATGCTCTGCAAAAGTACGACCAATCTCACGCAGCAAGGAATAGTCAACTTGGTGGGTCAAGAAGGAATCCACCTTAAGAATATTCTCACCTAGAATATTCCCATCTTTTAAAATACGTTCCTCTAGTAATTTCACATTAACCTCCGAAATAAAAAGGGACTTACAAAGTAAGCCCCTTAGAAAGATTGAAACAGATATCTCTGCTTCTTTTATCTCTCTTGACTTACTCATTGTTAGGTATTTACGGTACCTTGTAGAAACGCCACGCCAATTCGCGGCATAAATAAGTAATGATATTTTTTAGTGAGCATCTCCATTCCAGATAGAGTTCTTCACAATTACATAATCTACATGTCTAAGATCAGCTACTTTACGACCTCCAGCATAAGAAATTGAACTTTGCAAATCTTGTTCCATCTCAGTTAGGGTATCTTGTAAATGTCCTTTGGCAGGAAGAAGAATTTTCTTACCTTCGACATTCTTATAGGCACCTTTTTGGTATTCTGAAGCAGAACCATAGTATTCTTTAAATTGTTTACCATCGACTTCGACAGTTTTACCAGGGCTTTCGATATGGCCTGCAAATAAAGAACCAATCATAACCATACTTGCACCGAAGCGGATTGACTTTGCAATATCTCCGTGTGTACGGATACCACCATCGGCAATAATCGGTTTACGCGCAGCTTTAGCACACCAGCGAAGAGCTGCTAGCTGCCAACCACCTGTACCAAAGCCTGTTTTAACCTTAGTAATACATACTTTACCTGGACCGATTCCGACCTTAGTAGCGTCTGCTCCAGCATTTTCAAGTTCACGAACTGCCTCGGGAGTACCAACGTTACCAGCGATGACAAACGTATCTGGCAATTCTTTTTTGATGTGCTGAATCATTGAAATCACACTGTCGGCATGTCCATGAGCGATATCAATAGTGATATACTCTGGCGCATCTTCCTTTAATTGACTAACAAAATCATATTCGTATTCTTTAACACCAACAGAGATAGAAGCAATCAAACCTTTTTCATGCATGCGTTTCACAAAAGGAATGCGCCCAGCTTCATCGAAGCGATGCATAATATAGAAATAACCACCTTTTGCAAGTTGTTCTGCAACATCTTCATCCAAGATAGTTTGCATATTTGAAGGAACAACTGGTAACTTAAAGGTGTGCTTCCCAAGTGTCACTTGTGTGTCAGCTTCTGCACGACTTTTAAGGACACATTTGTTAGGGATTAGCTGAATATCTTCATAGTCAAAGATCGGAAATTCGTTTAACATTTCGATGTCTCGTTTCTTTTATAATGACCTACCTATGCTTTCGCATCGCTACGTCTTTTCCGACGTTTCCTCTAACGATTATAAACTAAGGTAAAGTTTTTGTCAAACATTTTGAAACATTAAAATTATTATGTTCGGATTTTACTTGTGATTTCATAAAAAATAGAGAGATTATGAGCTCTCTATTTTTGTTTTATATTATCTTGAAAAATTTTTTCTGATATCCCCAGCATTTCATAAAATTCGCTGTAGGATGAAGCCTTCTGAGGAATTTGGATAGAACACTTTTTAAGCAAGACCTCATAACCTACAACCGTTCCTATTTCACTACTTACTGTCTGATCTATGCTAGGGAAAATCAAGCCAGCTTTCTCTGCTTGTAAGATATAAGCATAAGAAATCAATTGAAATAGATCATCACGATTGATTCCTTTTTCAGTCAATTCTAGTTTTTTATATTTAGCATCTAGTACAGTCTTTAATTCCCTATTATAAAAATCTGGATATACCTTTCGTTTCCCACCAGAAAATACAGAGATACCATCTTTCTTTTCTTTATTGCGTGGATGTATGAAATCTTTTGGCAACAAGGTATGAACATATTCTTCCCAAAGCCAAGCAACGTCAAAGAGAATGCCATGAATTTTTTGCTCTTGATATCCTAAACCGTGCTTTTCTCTGTTTAATATCATCAGACACAGCTCTTGCAACTTTCTGTATTCTCGAAAGTAGGCATGACGAAGGGGGTTAGTTTGATTTCGTCGAATAATCTTAGCACGATCAGCTAGTTTATAAGATGGGGTTACACGAATTATTTCTGTAATATTTTCGCGATTACTATCAATAATACTTCTCCCTAGAGATTTCTGATTTTTAATGTACTCAATCGTATGACGAATCAGCTGCATTATTGGATTATCAAAAGTAAACTCTCTGGTTGTATAAGCAATATTACCTGTGAAAGGAAGATTTTTCTTGAGATGGTTTCTTACATCAATCACTCCCTTAATATGGCTATCATTATGAGAAAACCTCTGGTATTCCTTATAAAGTCCCTTTCGCATAGCACCTTCCAGATACTTTGGAAAGAGGTAAATTAAAAGTTGATAGAGTCTATCCTCATACGATAACCCTACATCTAAGCTAGTGAGATTGATATTTAGAACTTTCTGCAATAGATAATGCAAAAAATAGTCATCACTTTTACTCGAAAAGCGAGATGAAATCGTTAATCTCTCCTGACCACAACCCAGAAAACCAATCACATTTCCTGTCTTAATTTTCTGATTGACTGTTTCCAAAATCTTTAGGTCCTTATCCAAATTAAGTGAATTTTTCAGGTCATTTGGAAATATAAAGATACTATCTTCTTGAGAGAGATTATCTAGGGTTCTATCTAAAAAAACTTGACTAATTTTAGGATACTTTGCGATAAACTCTTCTTTGCTTATGCTCTGTTGATTATCAGTTAACTGCATCGTCATCACCAATATCTTGCTGAATTGTCAAATCAAACGCTTTTTTCAAAGTAATCAGTGTCGTATCCTCTTCATAAGAACCACGCAGGTAATCTTCCAAAAGTGGTTTAAGATAATCGGACCAGAGTAACTCATAGTCAAAGTCTACTTCTTCTAGTTTAAGGAAATAACTTGGTCCGATATGGTAATGACTATTTAATTCCTGAACTTTCTCAATTTCGGCATTCAAGTTTCTTAGACGCGCCTTCGCTTCTTCAGCTTTATCGCCAAGAACATCATCCAGCATTCCTAGTTGGCTTTCAGCTGTAACTTCAATAAAACGGAAACGTCGACGCATAGCAAAATCAAAGGTATCCACTGATCGGTCAATATCATTCATAGTTCCGATAATATAGACATTTTTAGGGATATAAAACTTGTCATCAGTTTCGTGTAAATTTGCATATTGAGTAGAAACACTTCCCTTTTCACCACGATAGCCAGGGTCAATAGAGAAAAAGAGCTCTCCAAAAATCTTAGAAATCTCACCTCGGTTAATTTCATCAATGATGAAGACGAATTTCTTATTAGTATCAATTTCTGTTGGGGAAATATAGTCTTTCAAACCAAATCTCTTTCTCAATCTTTCTAGGACAGTTTTCCCACCACTTTTGTAGTATTCTTGCTTATTATAATTTTTATCTTTATACAACTCATAAACATATTTACGAGGTATTGACCATCCTGGAACACCACTATCATAATTTACTGACAAATTTTGTCTACTATTAACAGATAAGTAAGATGTTCTTGTTATATATTCTTTTTCTTCAGCAACATTTATATATTCTAAGTAAGAATCCCAAGCTTGGTCAAAATTATCTTGCCCCCCGATCTTCTGAGCTTCTTTAGCTAATTGACAAAACTTCTTAAAAATACCATCTTGTAGTTTAAAATCAATAGTTCCATCCTCATTTGAATCCGGTCTTAACCCCTCAACAAAATCCGTATAGTCATAAGATGGGTGGAATTGCACAAAGCCTATTTGATCTTCATTGCCACCTGTTAATTCTAAGGCAATTTCTTTAGCAAGATATGTTTTTCCCGTACCTGGTGCACCACGGAGAATGAGGTTTTTGGACGAGAGTAAAGTTCTACTCAATGGATTTTGTAGATTAATTTGTGTACACATTCGTTCCTCCCGTTTATTATCATTACTGTCCATAAAACCTTTTGAATACTCATGTAGTATTCTTCCTAACATTGAAGATGTTAGTTCAGGAAAAGTTTTAGAAACCAGTTGACAAATTTCATGATTCTGAAGGTAGGGTCCTCCTTGATTTTTCTGAGAAACAAAGCTGTTCCAAAATTCTCTATTACTATTAGTATTCACACCGAAGAAAGAACTTTCCTCAGAATAGATACAAAGTAATTTTGTTACCATCGCAGAACGACCAATAAATTCATTTGTTGATTTTTTTATATCAAAGATAGGTTTATCAAATTTGAAATGAATACCTTCTTTAATAATTTCATACAAATCTGATTTTAATTTAGTAAATCGATGATCCAACTCTGAAAGCGGAATTACTTTATTAGCTTGATCTTTATAACTCTTTGTTTTTTCATTCCAATAAATACCAAATTTTGAAGATCCACCTCCACCAATTCCCAAAAATAGTGTTTTGTATTTTCCATGCTCTAGTTCATAGCAAAAAGAGTTGTTTTGTCCCCCTTTCCCAATGACATAATCATCAATAGACATAGTTAAAATCTTGTCAAGTGGCCACTCCTTAAGAAACTCTTCTTTAAATTTTTCAGTATAAGCGTCTTCAATCATTGCGTTACCTAATAAATATTCTCTAATTGAAAGGTACCATTCGCAGAAGTCTTCGAAACCAGCTTTTCTATTCTTCATCAATCTTACTCCTTTTTTCTATCGATGTTTGAATATTGCTATTTGCTATTTACATATATAATATCATATCCTATGGAAAATGAAAAGAATATCTAAAGAAAAAGCCCAGTATTAGGAGCGTCAACTCCTCTTAATACTAGACTCTTTTTATCTTAATAATACTCACCTTGACGATAATCCCATGAGTTAAAGGTATCTGATAAGTGCATCATGATTTTATCAATATCCAGTCCTTTACGGATCACAACTGGAGCTGGTGAGATTGAACGTGCTCCACCTTGTTCTGGTATGAGTTTGCCATCCTTATCAACCATAGACACCATCACACCTTGTTCGTATCGTGTTTCAACTGTTTTGTCTGGTTGGATAGATGCAACATAGTCGTCTGCTTCGATGACAAGATCCACTACTCCTTCGATACGTTCACCGATTCCTTCAACCTTACCTCGGTTTCCTTTTCCAGAAGGGTTTGCAGATGAAGCATATACCATTTTGCCTTCTTCCCAAAGTTTAGCTGCCAATTGTTCACCAGCTTTCCCAAATTTGATAACAAAACAGCTAGTACCACGCACATCAGTCATAAGTTCTTCACGTTCATCACCGTATGCTTTGAGTTTCTCAAAGGCTTCTGGTTTCCATGGAAGGATACAACCGAGGAGAATGTCTTCGTCCCAATGTTTTTGGTAGAAGGCTGCAATTTCTGGGTTGAGTTGTGCTAAAGCACGAAGCTCGTCCATGCTACCACAAAGTACAACACCTGGTTTGTTACGGTTACACTCTTTAGCTTCAAATTTGCGTTCAAGACCTGCCTTATCGCTAGTCATGATAATGTAACCAACTTTAGTAGGACAAACGATACATCCGCCCTGACCCTTTAAAATGTCATATCCTTCTTGTGAAAGTGTTCCGTTCCATTGAATGTGTTTTGTCATAATTCTATATTTCCTTTTCTATTTTTTCTAATCCTGCCAGTAGGCTGGTCGTTGTTTTTCATAAGCAGCAATCAAGTCTTCATACTGCAAAGTAATACCGATATCATCCAAACCATTTAAGAGCTTGTGTTTCCATTCGCTATCAATTTCAAAGGGGAATTCTCCAACTGGCGAGATGATTGTTTGCTGTTCCAAGTCCACAGTTACCTGGTCGGTCGGTTTGAGTTGGGCTAGCTTTTCTCTAACCTCCCTAGGCTGAACAATAGGTAACATGCCATTATTGAGCTCATTATTGTAATGTATATCTCCAAAAGAGCCTGCAATTACGACCTTAAAGCCGTAGTCTGCTAGTGCCCAAGCTGCGTGTTCCCTCGAAGAACCAGCCCCGAAATTATCTCCTGTGATGAGAATACTGGCTTTGCGATATTCAGGTTGGTTAAAGACAAAGTCTGGATTCTCAGTATACTGATCATCAACATAACGCCAAGCATACATGAGATATTTTCCAAAACCTTTCTTATCAATCAACTTCAGAAACTGTTTGGGTAGGATTTGGTCGGTATCGATATTATCATTCATAAGAGGAACCGTTGTTCCTGTATAAACTGTAAATTTTTCCATATCCCTCTCCTTACTGGGCCTCTGGCATTTGCCGAACGTCTACAAAACGTCCTGCGATAGCTGCTGCAGCTGCCATTGCTGGACTACAAAGATGAGTCTTCGCTCCAAATCCCTGTCTATCTTCAAAGTTACGATTGCTAGTTGAGGCGCAGTGGACACCATCAGGTACCTTGTCAGGATTCATCCCTAGACACATAGAGCAACCTGGATCTCTCCACTCAAAGCCAGCATCTTGGAAAATCTTATCCAAGCCCAACTTTTCAGCAGCTCGCTTGACTGGTCGAGAACCCGGTGCCACGATTGCTGTCAGGTTGGGAGCAATTTTCTTCCCTTCGACAAATCGAGCTGCTAGTTGCAAATCACTTAGTCTTGCATTGGTACAAGAACCTATAAAAACATAGCCAAGTTCGATATCTGCTGGTTTCTGACCTGGCTGTAAATCCATGTAATGATAGGCCCGTTCATCATTCATATCCTTTATTTCTGGGAAACTAGAATCAAAGTCAACTCCCATGGCAGGATTGGTTCCCCAAGTCACCATAGGTGCTAATTCAGAAACATCCATACGAATCACCTTGTCATAAACAGCATCGTCGTCGCTAACAAGCCTTTTCCAATCAGCAACTGCTGCGTCAAAATCCTTTGGGACACACTCGCGCCCCTTAAGATAGTCATAGGTGGTCTGGTCTGGATTCATAATTCCCATCTTAGAGCCAAATTCAATGGACATATTGCAGATGGTCATTCGCTCTTCCATACTAAGTGCATCAACGGCCTGACCTCGATACTCCACCACGTAGCCTACACCACAGGCAACGCCGTACTTAGCAATCAAGGCTAAAATGAAATCTTTGGCATAAACTCCTTTTTGAGGAATTCCAGTGAATTCCACCAACATTTTCTTGGGTTTAACCTGCCAAATGGTTTGAGTAGCAAATACGTGCTCGACCTCACTGGTTCCAATCCCAAAGGCGATGGCTCCAAAGGCTCCATGGGTCGCCGTATGGCTATCTCCACAAACGATAAATTTTCCTGGTTGTGTTCGTCCTGTTTCTGGACCAACCATGTGAACGATACCTTGTTTTTCAGAACCGTGGGCCGCATGTTCAATCCCGAATTCCCCAACATTTTCTGCCAACTTATCAATCTGTGCTTTAGAGATTACATCTCGAATATCGTAGATATTTACTGTCGGTACATTGTGGTCAAAAGTGCCAAATGTTAAATCTGGTCGTCTCAATCTTCTCCCTTCATCTCGTAATCCTTGAAAAGCTTGAGGACTGGTCACCTCGTGAATATAGTGCTGATCTACATACATGAGTTGTGGTTGTCCCTCTTCTCCTGTAATCACATGGAGGTCCCATAATTTATCAAAAATCGATTTTCCTGCCATTCATTACCTCCATATCAAATACAAAGTTGCTAGTGTAGTCACTATTCCTAGGAACCAAACCGTTTTAAAATACCATTTTCTGGTCTTGTGGTGAAAAGTAATTCCTGCCAACCAAGCACCAAAACCACCACATAAGAATGCAAATGATAATAAATATTTTTCAGGGATGCGCCAAGCACCTCTTTTGGCTTTGGATTTGTCAATGCCATAGATGACAAAAATCAAAAGATTCCAAATTAAGAGAGCAAAAGTAATTCCTTCGTTTAGTTTCATAGTCTTTCAATGATGGCTTCTGTCATTTCTCTAGTCGAAGCCTGTCCTCCTATATCTCTCGTTAAAATACCTGCAGCTAGACTTGCCTCAACAGCACGCTCGATACGCTCCGCATCCTCATAACGTCCAAAACTATCACGCAACATCATAGCGACTGATAAAATCATGGAAATAGGATTGGCAATGCCTTGACCTGCTATATCAGGTGCTGAACCATGAATCGGTTCATAAAGACTTGGTCCATTTTCAGAGTGACTAGCCGATGGCATAACTCCAAGTGTACCAGATAGAACGCTTGATTCATCAGATAAGATATCTCCAAAAAGATTCTCTGTCACGATAACATCAAACTTGGCTGGATTTGTAATCATGATCATGGCAGCTGAGTCAACAAGCTGATGCTCCAAGGTTACATCCGGAAAATCTTTTGCGACTTCTTCAGCCACTTTCCTCCATAGTTTTGAAGTTGCTAACACATTTTGTTTATCGATACTGGTAAGGATTTTTCTCCGACTTCTTGCAATCTCAAATGCCTTGCGTATAATCCGCTCTACTTCCTCATAGCTATAATCGTTGATATCACGCGCTTTGCGCTCTTCGAGCATATGTTCTCCAAAGTAAATTCCACCTGTCAACTCACGCACTACTACAAAGTCAGCACCAGCAATTCGTTCTGGCTTCAGGGGTGATAAGTGCTTGAGACTCTCAAATATCTTTACTGGACGAATATTAGCATAGAGATTTAATTCCTTTCGGAGAGCCAGAAGCCCTTGTTCAGGTCGAACTGCGGCATTATTATACTGAGGACTACCGATAGCTGCTAGGAGAATAGCGTCCGCTTCTCTACATGCCTTGAGTGTTCCGTCTGGTAAGGGATGACCTGTGGCACCAATACCTGCACCTCCAAATGGTCGTCTGTCTATCTCAAAGCCAAATCCTGTTTTTTCGGCTATCGATGCTAGAACTTCTAAACCAGCTTCCATGATTTCTGGTCCAATTCCGTCGCCTGCTAGGGCAACTATTTTCTTTGTCATGGTATTCTCCTTTAAAGACTAGGCATGTCGCGGTAGGAAACATTTGGACCGATCTCGCCAGTATTCTCTTTTTGAACAAAAGTATTGGCATTGATATAGGCAATAGCTGAAGCCTTCAACACATCGAAATCAAGTCCGGCTGCGTTAAAGATAGTTTCAGTATCTCTGTTTTCAACAGTAACTAAGACACGTGCCTGGGCATCAATCCCGTCTGTTACCGCATCAATGGTGTAGGATACCAAGCGAACAGATTGATTAAAGAATTTGTCGATAGCGTTAAAGATGGCCTCAACCGAACCTTGTCCAGTCGCATTAAAGTCGACTTTCTCACCATCCAAATTAGCCAAACTAACAGTCGCTTCAATGTCATTTCCCGCATGAGTTTGAAGATGTAAATCATCAAAGTGAAAGCCTTCTGGGTTTTCAACCATGGTTCCAGCTATCAGAGCACGAATATCCGCGTCTGTGATTTCTTGTTTCTTATCAGCCAAAGCTTTAAACTTAGCAAAGAGTGACTTGATATCTTCGTCTGTAAAGTCTAGAGCTAAATCTCTCAGTTTTTCTACAAAGGCATGGCGACCAGACAATTTCCCAAGCGGAAGACTGTTACTCTTAACACCCACCAGTTCAGGTGTGATAATTTCATAGGTAAGAGGGTTTTTAAGAACACCATCTTGGTGAATACCTGATTCGTGAGAGAAGGCATTTCCACCGACAACTGCCTTATTTTTTGGAACTGGAATTCCTGAGAAGCGAGAGACCATTTCGGACGTATTAATCGTTTCGTTTAGAACAATACTTGTCTCTGCTTGATAATAATCTTGGCGAATTTTGAGGGCCACCGCTATTTCTTCTAAAGCAGCATTCCCAGCTCGTTCTCCAATACCGTTAATGGTTCCTTCAACACGTCCTGCACCATTCTTAACAGCTGCAAGGCTATTTGCTACTGCCATCCCAAGGTCATCGTGACAGTGAGGGGAATAGATTATCTGACGGTCAGTTTTTACATTGTCAATCAGATATTTAAAGATACTTCCATATTCCTCAGGTGTAGTAAAACCAACCGTGTCAGGAATATTGATATAGGTCGCACCTGCGTCAACTGCTGTCTGAACGACTTGTAGGAGAAAATCGAGCTCAGTTCTTGTCGCATCCTCTGGAGAGAATTCTACTATTTCAAACTTGCTCCTTGCATAGGAAACATGCTCTTTAATAGCTTCCAATATTTCCTCTTTACTCTTATTCAACTTAAATTCACGATGAATAGGACTAGTTGCAATAAAGACATGGATTTGTGGATACTTAGCATTCTTCAGTGCATCATAACAAGCGTCAATATCAGATTTAACAGAACGAGCTAAGCCTGTCACTGCTGTTGTTTTCATGGCTTTGGCAATCTCTTGAACAGCTGTAAATGAATCTGGACTAGCTGCTGGAAAACCAGCTTCGATGGCTGAAATACCCCATTTTTCAAGCTGTCTAGCTATAGCAACCTTTTCTTTAATTGAAAAATTGACACCCGGCGTCTGCTCACCATCTCGGAGACTGGTATCTAAAAACTCAACTACACGCATGAGAATTCTCCCTTCACATTTTCGATATAGAAAAAACATCTCACTCGGAGTTCCAAGCGAGATGTTGATTTACTCCCGCTTGGTAAGCCAAACAGGACTAATGCTTTTGCACTAGTCCGAGTACCTCAACAACAAAGCAAATTGATTAAACTTAGCTGTTTTCATGTTTGGCTTTCTCCTTTGTTTGATGTCTTGTTTAGTATTCTAGCATAGGAAAAATCACTTGTCAAGAAAAAATCCAATATTTTCTGAAAATTTCTTCAATAAAGAATATTTTGCCGATTGAAAGTATTTGAAAACTCAAATATGTTCCTTCATTTCTTAGAGGTTAAAAACCAGCTTCTTTCAAATAGTTCAAGAACCTGTTCATCCGATAAAGTGTCATCTAGTGGAAGACTTATCCAATAGCGTTTATTCATATGAAAGGCAGGGTAAATGACTTTTTCTAGTAATAAGTCAGCTACTTGGTCATGCTTAAGATTAACGACTTCTACGTGTCCTTCTCGTGCCTTATCTAGCCTATCCCAAGGAATTCTCATTAAAATAGCATACCATTTCTGATTATCTTCATGGCGCAAAACCGCCGTATCAGGTGATTTCTCCCATAGATATTCCAGCTGATTGCCATACTTTTCTTGAACAAGCGCCATGATTCTCTTGGTCTGCGGACAGAGAAATTCCTGTACCTCAAAACAAGCCTTTCGAATGCCATAAAGAACTTCTAAACAAGCCTCTCGAACGCTTCCGACAAAAGTACCTCTCATACTTTCCATATGAACTTGAGGATATAGGTCACCAGTTTCTTGGTCATAAACTTGAAAATTTAAATCTCCATCCTTAACTGTAAGCATCATGAGAAAATCTCCCTGCAAGATAGTCGAATTATAGGTCCATACACCTTGATTTTCTACAAATCCATACTCTTTAGCCTTTTTACTATTAAACTGATAGGCTTTAAAAATTTCAAACATAAGCGAAAACTGCTACCAAAAGCTAGCAGTTCCTTTCTATTTTTTAAAAGACAACCTTAGTTCCATGTAATTGTGTCACGCCTAATTGATCGATAAAGGTTTGACGGTTGTCCATGTCAATCCCTCCTCCAGGTAAAATTTCAATTTTTCCTGCAGCGTGTTCTAGAATTCTGCGGTAGTGAGCAAAACGTTTCTCTAACGAATCGCCAGATACACCTGCTCGAGTCAGGATGCGTGTCACTCCAGCTTGACTAAGCCAATCAATAGCTTCTAGTTGATCTTGGTCACTTAAGTCATCAAAAGCCATATGGAAGACAATCTCCATACCTTTAGATGCAGCAATCAACTTTTCAAGGTTGGCCTTATCCAATTTCTTATCTGCTGTTAAAGCACCGAAGACGACCCCTTGGCTACCTGCCTGAGCAGTTAGACGAATATCCTCGAGCATAATAGAAATCTCGAGGTCATTGTAAACAAAGTTACCACCACGTGGACGAATCATAGTCATAATAGTCGTATCGTAGTTTGATGCAAGTTCAACAGCTGCCTTGGTTACTCCGTAGCTTGGTGTCGTTCCACCAACAGCAAGATTATCACAGAGCTCAATACGGCGAGCTCCAGCCTGCATAGCCTTTTCAAGCAAGGTCACATTTTCAGCACAAAATTCGTAAATCATTTGATACTCCTTGACGATTTATTTGATATTATTATATCATATTGTTTTAAGTAAACCCTACTTTTTAACAAGGAAAATCATTACTTTTTTAGCTATTCTTTATCTGGAATCACCTTAAAGAGATAATAGGTTATAAATATTGTTAAACATCCTAAAGCAATTTTTACTGGTAAAAGCGGTGCGAAATAAATGGAAATTCCCATCAAGATATAAATTGAAACAATGATCTTCTTTTTACGTTCACGCGCAATAGACTTGGTTTCTCTAAAATCCGCAACATAAGTTTGATAAAGCTTGGTATGATAGAGCCAATCTTCAAAACGTTTAGAAGATTTTGAAAAACAAGCTATTGACAACAAGAGAAAGGGTGTTGTCGGTAATAGTGGCAAGGCAACTCCAACGATAGCCAAAGCTAATGAAATGAATCCAATGCTAAGATAAATAATGCGCATATCTACTCCTAAGAAAGAATAATCTTCTTCTAGTTAAGCATAAAAAGATAAAATCTGTCAAGTTTAAATTAAAAAGAGCTGAAATTATCATTTCAGCCCTAATTATTTTTATTTAATCTTTTCTTCTTCGTAGTCACCATTGCTACATACAATTTGTTTCCCACCACCACGGATTTTTTTCTCCATGAGGAAGTGACCACATTTAGGACAATCACGTCCAACAGGTTTATCCCAAGAGGTAAACTCACATTCTGGATAACGATTACATCCATAGAAAATACGATTACGTTTGGTTTTGCGTTCGATGATTTGCCCTTGATGACAATTTGGACATGTAACACCAACTTCTTTAACAATGGCTTGTGTATGTCGGCAATCAGGGAAATTGCTACATGCGTAAAACTTACCGAAGCGTCCAATCTTAATCACCATAGGACTGCCACAAACTTCACAGTCAAATCCAGCTGGCTCATCCTTGATTTGAATTTTTTCCATCTCTGCTTCAGCTTTTGCAACCTCTTTAGAGAATGGTTTGTAAAATTCATCAATAACCCGTTGCCACTCTTCTTTTCCGACCTCAACATCGTCCAGTTTACCTTCCATTTCAGCGGTAAATTTCACATTAACAATGTCTGGGAAGTATTCGACAATCAGCTTGTTAACGACTTGTCCTAAATCAGTTGGTTCAAAGCGTTTAGATGCAAGTCTTACATAGTAACGTTTTTGGATTGTTTCAATGGTTGGAGCATAGGTAGATGGACGTCCAACTCCATTCTCTTCCAAGGTTTTAATCAGTGTTGCTTCTGAATATCGTGCAGGCGGTTGTGTGAAATGTTGTTCAGGTTTGCTATTGATCTGTTTGACTACATCTCCTACTTCCATATCTGGCAGCATCTTATTCTTATCAGAATCGTTGTAAATGGCTAAATAACCATCAAACTTAACCTGACTACCATTCGCTGCAAATTGAACACCATTTTGCGAAAGCTTAACAGCCATAGTATCAAAGATAGCACCCGTCATTTGACTCGCTACAAAGCGGTTCCAGATAAGGGTATAAAGTTTAAGCTGGTCTTTATCCAAATACTTAGCAATTTTTTCAGGAGTATTAAAGACACTTGAAGGACGAATAGCTTCGTGGGCGTCTTGAGCGCCAGAGGCATTTTTTACCTTGCTACCATGTTTAGAATACTTACTACCAAAACGTTCATTGATGTAGCTAGCAGCTTCATTCTGAGCAACTGGACTGATACGAGTAGAATCCGTACGCATATAGGTAATCAGACCTTGGACACCTGTACCAATATTGATTCCTTCATAGAGTTGCTGAGCAACCATCATAGTCTTGCGAGTACGGAAATTTATCTTGTTAGCAGCATCCATCTGCATAGAAGACGTTGTATATGGAAGAGGAGCATTGCGCTTTCTTTCCTTTTTATCTACTTGATCAACAGTAAAGTCTTTACTGCTAAGGTGAGATAAAACTTCTTTGACTTCTTCATTGGTAGTCAACTTCATCTTCTTGCCATTCATTCCATAAAAAGAAGCTTGGAATTGCTTGGTACCTTTTTTAAAGACACCATCAATCGTCCAATATTCTTCAGGTTGGAAGGCATTGATTTCATTTTCACGATCAATGATTAATTTAAGCGCAACAGACTGAACACGTCCTGCCGATAAGCCTTTTTTAACTTTTTTCCAAAGAATTGGTGAAATTGAATACCCTACTAAACGGTCCAAAACACGACGGGCCTGTTGGGCATCGACCAAATCCATATTGATTTTACGAGGTTCTTTAAAGGCATTTTTTACCGCATCCTTGGTAATCTCGTTGAAAACAACACGGTTAGTATCATTCTCGTCAAGATTTAAAATATGCGCTAAATGCCAAGAAATAGCTTCTCCTTCACGGTCCGGGTCACTTGCAAGAAAGACTTTATTGGCTTTCTTTGCTTCTTTTTTCAAATCATTGATAAGAGGACCTTTACCTCGAATATTGATATATTGCGGCTCGTAATTATTTTCAACGTCAACTGACATACTTGACTTTTTCAAATCACGGATATGTCCGACACTGGCTAAAACCTTATAATTACGTCCTAGATATTTTTCAATCGTTTTAGCCTTTGCAGGCGACTCTACGATTACAAGATTTTTTTTACTTGTTGATTTTTTCTTTTTGGTTGCCGTTACCACAGTATCACACCTTCTCAAAGTAATTAAACTTTATAAAGTGTAAACCATTTTTAAAAACCTGTCAAGACTTAACACCCATATAATAGAAGAAAAGTTTGCTAAATGAAATGATTCTATTTCTAAAACTCAAACTCAGCGAGAATATCCTGCCCACATGTTGCTAGTTTTGCTCCTTCTTGGATCAAATGATGACAGCCGTCTGAGCGTCCATCTAAAATGGAACCTGGAATCGCAAAGACATCTCTACCTTCCTCCATCGCACGCTCACAAGTGATTAAGCTACCAGATCTCATTTTAGCTTCTGCAACGATAACTCCTCGACACAATCCTGCAATAATGCGATTTCTGGCAGGAAAGTGAAATTTCAAGGGTTCTTCCCCTGGTCCGTACTCACTTAGTATTAAATGATTGTCTCCAATATATTCTTGAAGACGTTTATTGGAGCGGGGATAATGGACGTCTAAACCAGTTCCGATCACTGCAATCGTTTTGCCACCAGTTTGAAGAACTGACATATGGGCTGCTGTGTCAATTCCTCTAGCAAGTCCGCTCACCACAACTAATTCATTCTCCAGTTCTTCGATGACTTTCCGGACTGATTTAGTTCCGGTTTGACTACAAGAGCGACTACCTACAACTGCTATCTTTGGTAATTTTAAGAGATTTAAATCTCCTTTATAAAAAAGCAATACAGGTGCATCGTAAATTTCACTGAGTGCAATTGGATAAACATCATCCAAAATCGAAAATGATGGGAACTTTTCAAAATCTTTCTTTAAACGTTCCATACTTTCAAAAGTCAGCTTATGATACCGCTCCATAAAAACTACTGGGTTACGACACTCCGAGGCTTCAGCGATTGTCTCTAAACTCAATTCCTGATCATAAATTTCTCCGTATTGAAGTACTTTCAGAACCTGCTGATTACTTAATCCTGCTTGCTTTAGCTTATAAATTTCAAAATTATCAATCTTAATTTTCATGATCGACTCCTTTTTCTCTCTCTATTTAACTATTCGTAGAAAAAGAAAAAAACTCCCAACAATTTTACTTGTTAGGAAGTTTCTATTTATCTTAGTTATATTAGTAATCAGGTCGAAGAACTCCAGTGACAGTCGCTTTAGTTGCTTCGTAGTCTCCGTCAATAACAACCTTGATAATGCGTTTAGCATCCTCTTCAGGCGCAGGAACCAATGGGAGGCGAGTTGGACCAGCTTCAAATCCCATATAGTTGAGTACTGCCTTAACAGGTGCAGGACTTGGGTATGAGAAGAGAGCATTAACCTTGGGAATAAATTTACGTTGAATAGATGCCGCTTTCTTCATATCACTCTCTTCAATCGCAGTGAACATTTCATGCATTTCATCACCATTCGTATGAGAAGCAACAGAAATTACACCGTCAGCACCAAGATTCATAGCATGGAAAGCATCCCCATCTTCACCAGTGTATACCAAAAAGTCTTCAGGCTTATGCTCAATCAAGTAGGCCATATTGGCAAGACTAGTACATTCTTTGACACCGATAATATTTGGATGGTCAGCCAAACGAAGTAAAGTATCTGGAGTCATTTCGACAACTACACGACCTGGGATGTTATAGATAATAATTGGCAAATCTGATGCGTCTGCAATGGCTTTAAAGTGTTGGTACATACCTTCTTGAGATGGTTTATTATAGTAAGGTACAATCGCTAGACCGGCTGCAAAACCACCAAACTCCGCTACTTCTTTAACGAACTCGATCGAGTCGCGAGTATCGTTAGTACCAACACCCGCAATTAAAGGAACACGGCCTTTAACAACCTTTTGTACAGCCGCGAACAACTGCAACTCTTCATCGTGGGTTAGGGTTGGACTCTCAGCAGTCGTACCTGCTAAGAGAATTCCATCTGTATGATGTGCCAATAAGTGTTCAATCAACTTTGGAATAGCGTCGAAATTTATTGAACCATCTTCATGAAAAGGAGTAATAAAAGCAGTGATAATTTTACAATCTTTTAAATCTTGATAAGACATAGGAAAACCTTTCTCTATATAAGAAAGAGGCTGGGGCATACTTGCCTTTGCCTCCCGTTCTGTTCGTAAAATAAGTAGATTCGCTAGCTAGCGAGGAAGAAAACAACTCTTCGAGTTACTGATTTCTGTTTTGCTCCCTATTTCAATTCAAACTTCAACTCAGCTGTTGGGCGAACTAGACCACGTTCATGAAGGGTTTCTGCAATTTGAACCGAGTTCCAAGCAGCACCCTTGAGAAGGTTATCGGAAACAACCCACATATGGATCCCTTTTTCAGCATCCAAGTCTTTACGGATACGTCCGACAAATGTATCACGTGAACCGACAGCATTGACTGCTTGAGGATAGATTTGGTGAGCCACATCGTCTTCAAGAACTGCACCTGGAAAGGCAGCAATCGCAGCCTTGACTTCATCGATTGGAGCCACTTCTTTTGTTTCAATGTAAACAGACTCAGAGTGAGCTGACAAGACAGGAATACGCACGCAAGTTGCTGAAACGGCAATGCTATCGTCTTCCATGATTTTCTTAGTTTCGTTTGTCATCTTCATTTCTTCATAAGTGTAGTCATTATCAGTGAAGACGTCGATTTGAGGAAGAGCATTAAAAGCAATTGGATAATGTTTCTTGTCTCCACCTGATGGCAAGATTTCCGCATGCAAATCACGTGGATTCACACCGTCATTTAAGACTTCACGAAGCTCACGTTGAGTTTCAAGAATAGCTCCCATACCAGCACCTGAAACTGCTTGATAAGTTGATACGATGATACGGTCCAAGCCCCATTTTTGACGAACCGGCTCTAGAGCAACCATCATTTGAATAGTTGAACAATTAGGACAGGCGATGATCCCGTTATGAGCATCAAGAGCATGGGCATTGACCTCAGGTACTACCAATGGTACATCAGGATTTTGACGGAAGTAAGAAGTGTTATCTACAACTACTGCCCCTGCTTTAACAGCATAAGGTGCGTATTTTGCAGAAGTTGAACCTCCAGCTGAGAAGAGAGCAATATCAACTCCTTCAAAAGCTTCTTCTGTTGTTTCTTCAATAGTCACATCTTGGCCCTTGAATTGCAAGACCTTTCCTGCAGAACGTGCAGATGCAAGGTAACGAATCTTATCGATTGGAAGAGTTGATTCTTCCAACATTTTGATCATTTGAGCACCAACGGCACCTGTAGCACCGACAACAGCAACTGTATATCCCATAACAAACCTCTTTTTGAATTTTCTAAAAATTTCTATAATAGAAACATTATACTACTTTTTAGAAAAATTGAAAAGTCTTTACCTTATCTATTTTCTGAAATTGACAAGAAAAGGCGGTGGGACAGAAATCGATAGACAAAGTCTCGATTTCGTAGTCCCAGCCCCGCGAGGATGATTAGGTGCTTTTTGGAGTCTAAAAGACGAACAAAAAGTTCAATCAGCTACCGCGTCAAAGTTTGATTGCTAATAAAAAATGAGGTCGGGCTCTTTTGTCCCAACCTCTTCTACTATTCATAAAATTGTTTATATGGTTTATTAAATGATTGCAATATTTCTGGGGAAGCTTCTAAATAGTTTTTAACTTCTTTCAAATTTGCTTTAACAATAATCCGTTCTGTAGCATTAGCATCTTCACAGGTTACTAAAGTCAACTCGTCAACCCCATCTCGGTCTTCTATAACATCGATTCTATCTGGAGTCACCTTATTAACTTCTACAATTTCATATTTATAAACCTTTTCTTTATCAGTTAGATAAATGAACATTCCATTAGTAGCGCGTGCTAAGGGTGAAAATAGCTTCTGATCTGCATCTTTACCAGTAAAAATACGGTGGCTTGCCAATGAATAATTTCCCTGTCCCATAACCTGATTGGCTTTCATCGTTCCAGCGCCGTAGAAAAGGTTAACATTATCCAGCCCCTTAAAAATAGGCAAGTTCATTTCAAGTTCTGGGATAGAAATACCACCAATTACTGGAAGTTGCTGGGAACTCCATTGAGCAGAAAGTACTGCCTCTGAAGATAAGGATTTTACAGAGTCAAAATCAAAATTTCCAGTAGCAGTTTTATTTTCCTCAATTTCCTCTTTTGAAACCTGACTTACTTGATATTTATTGGTATTCCAAATCATAATTACGTCACGTATCTTCGAGTTAAAAATCAATGCTAGAGACAAAAGGATTAGAAAGCCAGCTAAAATATTAATCAGCAGATTCTTACGTTTATTTTTTTTACTCTTAGTTCTTTTTTGAGACATTATTCTTCACTTTCTGTTTCGTTTTCTGCCCCAACTTCTTCTTTCTCAGCTGCCGCAACTGTTGTAAAGGTTACAATCTTAGCGTTCTCATCTAGACGCATAACCTTAACTCCCATAGTTGAACGTCCAGTCTTAGAAATATTGGCAACATTTGTACGAATCATGACACCGGTATCTGTGATAACCATCAAATCTTCGTCGCCTTTTACTGTTAGAAGACCAGCAAGATGACCATTCTTATCTGTAATATTAGCAGTCTTCATACCTTTACCAGCACGACCTTTAGTTGGATATTCAGTGGCAACTGTACGCTTACCGTATCCTTTTTCAGTAATGATAAGAACTTCATCTTGATCGGTAATCACTCTAGCACCAACTACAGCATCACCTTCACGAAGATTTACTCCTTTAACACCTGTAGCACTACGACTCATGCTACGAACGGATGATTGATTGAAACGAACTGCATATCCCAATTTAGTACCAATGATGATATCAGTATCTTCTTGAGTCAGAAGAACATTAATCAATTCGTCCTCATCTTTCAAATTCAAGGCTTTTAGACCATTTTGACGAATGTTAGCAAATTCTTTTACGCTAGTTCTCTTAACAATACCTGCTCGAGTCGTAAAGAAGATGTATGCATCATCACTTCGTTCTGATTCGACGTTAATAATGGTTTGGATACTTTCTCCCTCATCCAGTTTCAAGAGGTTCACTACAGGTAATCCCTTGGCTGTACGACCATATTCTGGGATTTCATAACCTTTCAAACGATAGACACGACCTTTGTTGGTAAAGAAGAGCAAGTGATCATGGGTGCTGGTAGAAACCAACTCCCTGACAAAGTCATCATCCTTAACACCAGTACCTTGAACACCACGTCCACCACGTTTTTGGGCAGTAAACTCGTCTTGGTCCAAACGTTTAATGTAGCCTTTATTTGATAAAGTGATGAGAACATCAGACTCTTCAATCAAGTCTTCATCTTCAAGTGTCAAGACTTCACCAACCATCAACTCAGTACGGCGTTTATCTCCAAACTTCCGTTTGACTTCATCCAATTCTTCTTTGATGATTTGTGCTACGCGTTCTGGTTTTGCAAGAATATCAGTTAAATCAGCAATCAAAGCAATCAATTCGTCATACTCTGACTGAATCTTATCACGTTCCAAACCTGTCAAACGACGGAGACGCATGTCTAGGATTGCTTGACTTTGACGTTCAGAAAGCTTGAACTTGCTCATCAATTCTGCTTGAGCCTCTTCATCAGTTTCACTGGCACGGATAATACGAATAACTTCGTCGATGTGGTCTAGTGCAATCAGCAAACCTTCCAAGATATGTGCGCGTGCTTCGGCTTTCTCTTTATCAAATTGAGTACGACGAGTCACAACTTCTTTTTGGTGCTCAATGTATGCATCCAAGATTTGGCGAAGCGATAAAATCTTTGGAACACCATTTTGGATAGCAAGCATGTTAAAACCAAAGCTAGTCTGCATCTGAGTCATCTTGAATAAGTTGTTCAAAATAACATTAGCTGATGCGTCGCGTCTAACTTCAATAACAAAGCGAACACCTTCACGGTTAGATTCATCACGAACAGCAGTAATTCCATCGATACGTTTCTCTTGAACCAGACGCACAATATGTTCATGTACTTTGGTTTTGTTGACCATATATGGGAATTCAGTAACAACGATACGTTCGCGACCTGTTTTAGTTTCTTCAATTTCCGTACGAGAACGAAGAACAATAGATCCCTTACCAGTCTCATACGCTTTATGAATACCTGATTTACCCATAACTAGGGCACCAGTTGGGAAGTCTGGACCAGGCAAAACCTCCATCAAGTCTTTGGTTGTAACTTCAGGATTATCCATGACGAGTTTAACAGCATCAATGGTTTCACCCAAATTATGAGGTGGAATATTAGTCGCCATACCAACGGCAATACCTGTGGCACCATTGACCAAAAGATTTGGAAAACGA
Source organism: Streptococcus sp. CF8_St5-17 (assembly GCF_024295665.1). Classification (NCBI taxonomy): domain Bacteria; kingdom Bacillati; phylum Bacillota; class Bacilli; order Lactobacillales; family Streptococcaceae; genus Streptococcus; species Streptococcus sp. CF8_St5-17. The sequence goes on along the minus strand of NZ_JANCOU010000002.1, from coordinate 135,934 downwards.
GCTGGTAAAACAACAGGTTCTCGTTCATTGGCATCATAGTTATCAACAAAGTCAACGGTATTTTTATTGATATCGCGAAGCATTTCAAGAGCAATCTTACTCATACGTGCTTCGGTATAACGTTGCGCAGCAGCACCATCACCGTCCATAGAACCAAAGTTACCGTGCCCATCTACAAGCATATAGCGGTAGCTCCACCATTGAGCCATACGAACCATAGCTTCATAGATAGATGAATCCCCGTGTGGGTGGTATTTACCCATTACGTCCCCTGTAATACGGGCAGATTTCTTATGAGGTTTATCAGGCGTAACTCCTAATTCGTTCATTCCGTACAAAATACGACGATGAACAGGTTTTAACCCATCACGAACATCAGGAAGAGCTCGCGATACGATTACACTCATAGCGTAGTCGATAAAGCTAGTCTTCATCTCCTTTGTCAGATTGACATTCACTAGATTTTTATCTTGCATTAAAAAATGCCTCATTTCCCTATTAGTAACTAGATATATTATACCATAGTTTAGCCTAAATTTCAGTCTCTGGATATGCCTAAAACGTTTACATTCTCATCTGGATGTTATATCCGTGACAAAGCTATTTAAAAGTGATAGAATGAAATCAAATGGGGAATCCCCCCTGAAAAAAACAAAGGAGATGTTTAGACAAATGACAGTTACTAAACAACACAAAAAAGTTATCCTCGTTGGTGACGGTGCCGTAGGTTCATCTTACGCTTTCGCTCTTGTTAACCAAGGTATTGCTCAAGAACTTGGTATCATTGAAATTCCTCAATTGTTTGAAAAAGCAGTTGGTGATGCTGAAGACCTTAGCCACGCGCTTGCTTTTACTTCGCCTAAGAAAATTTATGCTGCTAAGTATGAAGACTGTGCGGATGCTGACCTTGTAGTTATCACTGCTGGTGCTCCACAAAAACCAGGTGAAACTCGTCTTGACCTTGTTGGTAAAAACCTTGCTATCAACAAATCAATCGTTGAACAAGTTGTTGCGTCTGGTTTTGACGGTATCTTCCTTGTTGCTGCTAACCCAGTTGACATTTTGACTTACTCAACTTGGAAATTCTCAGGATTCCCTAAAGAACGTGTTATCGGTTCAGGTACTTCACTTGACTCAGCTCGTTTCCGTCAAGCACTTGCTGAAACTATCGGCGTTGACGCTCGTTCAGTTCATGCTTACATCATGGGTGAGCACGGTGACTCAGAATTTGCAGTTTGGTCACACGCTAACGTTGCCGGTGTTAAATTGGAACAATGGTTGCAAGCTAACCGCGACTTAAATGAAGCTGACCTTGTTGAACTCTTCATCTCAGTTCGTGATGCTGCTTACTCAATCATCAATAAAAAAGGTGCAACATACTACGGTATCGCAGTTGCTCTTGCTCGTATCACAAAAGCTATCCTTGATGATGAAAATGCCGTACTTCCACTTTCAGTCTTCCAAGAAGGACAATACGGAGTTGAAAACGTCTTTATCGGTCAACCAGCTATCGTTGGTGCACACGGTATCGTTCGCCCAGTTAACATCCCATTGAACGACGCTGAAACACAAAAAATGCAAGCTTCTGCTCGTGAATTGCAAGAAATTATTGACGAAGCATGGAAGAACCCTGAATTCCAAGCTGCTTCTAAAAACTAATTTAATTAGATATTTAAAAAAATGTCTAGACAGTCCAGTCTAGACATTTTTTATATCGTTAATCCATCTGAGCAAAAGCTGCTTCCGCATCTGCGTTACTAATTGCCCCTAATTGAATCTTAGCAATTTTACCATTTGAATCAATTAGGTATTCAGTTGGGATACTTCGAATCTGATAGGCTTGGAAGGTTGTTCCCTTAGTGTCATATAAGACAGGTATATCCTTATAGCCCTGCTCCTCAAACCATTTTGGAAATTGGTCTATGGTTTTTTCGCCTTGAAGACCTGGTGCAATCACAGATAATATTTCGAAATCACGATCTTCTTTTGCAGCTAGTTCCATTAGTTCAGGCATACTCTTTTTACAAGGTCCGCACCAAGAAGCCCAAAATTTAAGATAAACTTTTTTACCTTTATAATCAGATAATTTGACTTCTTTTCCATCCATAGATTGTAGCGTAAAATCCGGTGCTTCGGCTCCTACAGCTATTTGCTTAACCGTTGCTTGTTGCTGAGTTTGACTCGTTTTAGTTTGCTGACTTGATTCCTTCCCTTGCTTACCACAAGCAATCAAAAGAAAGATAGATAAGAAACTAAGTCCAAAATAGATTATTTTTTTCATAAATAACTCCTTTTATCCTAATATTCCAGATAAGACATTTAACTGTCCCAACATCAATAAAATTCCCATGAGAATAATCAGTAAACCACCAATTCTTTTCAGTAAGAGCAGGTGAGATTTAATTCTACTAAAATAAGGCATGATCAGACCTGATGCCAAGGCCAATACTAAAAATGGGAGCGCCATTCCGAGAGTATAGATAAAGGTCAATAAAGCCCCCTGAAGAGCTCCATTTCCTCCCGAGGCAGCCAGTGCTAAAACAGAACTTAAAACTGGACCAATACAGGGAGTCCAACCAAAGCTAAAGCTGATACCAAGTAAAAAGGCCGATAGATATTTACTAGACTGTTTTTGATTAAATGTTACTGTTTTTTGGAACTCTAATTTACGTAGATGAAGGATTTCCATCTGATGCAACCCCAATATGATAATAATGACTCCCATGACATAACGGAACCAATCAGCATAAAGTAAGTTACCTAGAAATCCTGCTCCAAACCCTAGAATAAAGAAAATCAAAGAGATACCTGCAATAAAACAGAGTGTCCGAATTAATCCTGACCAGGCAACCTCTTTACCTAAAAAACGAAATGTTTTTGACTGTTCTTGATCATCTAATAAAACACCTGCATAGACTGGTAACAAGGGAAAAATGCAGGGCGAAAAGAATGACAAGACACCAGCTAAAAACACAGAGATAAAAAATATAATACTTTCCAATTAAGAACCTTCTTTCATATAGTCATCTTTTATTTTACTACAAAAGAAAACGTTTGTAAGATATCTGCTACGCAAATTTAATTTCAACTTTAACGAATAAAAAAAGGAGCCCAGCTCCCTTTTTTGATTAATAAGTACCCTCTTCACCTTGACTTGTCAAGATTACAGGTCCATCCTTGGTAATAACAAACTGGTGTTCATACTGACATGATAAACCACCGTCAATAGTTTTGTGAGCCCATCCTGTTTTCATGTCTGTATCGATTTCCCAATCACCTGTATTAATCATCGGCTCTATTGTCAATACCATACCTTCACGAAGACGAAGGCCACGACCTGCAATACCATAGTTAGGAACCATTGGCTCTTCATGCATCGTTGGACCAACACCATGTCCTACAAGATCGCGAACAACTCCATAGCCACGACTTTCAGCATATTCTTGAATAGCAGCTCCAATATCACCGATACGGTTTCCTACAACAGCCTGTTCAATTCCTTTATACATAGCCTCTCTGGTAACATCCATCAAGTTTTTAACTTCTTCTGACGGTTTACCAACTGCATAGGCCCAACAAGAATCGGCTAATCCACCCGTAAAGTTTTGCGTATATTTCTTAACTTGCTTGACATTATTGAAATTCAATTTAGAAACATCAAGGTCTGATTTAGCTATCGGTCCTCCAAGAACCATATCAACCTTGAGCAAATCACCTTCTTTTAAAATATAGTGGCGAGGAAAAGCATGAGCTACTTCGTCATTGAGTGAGCAGCATGTTGCATATGGATAATCCATGATGGCTCCATCCACACCGATTTGTAGTGGAAGGAAATTCTCTTCTTTACAACGACGGCGAACATACTCTTCTACTTCCCACATATCTACACCTGGTTTGATGATATCACGCAAGCCAATGTGGATACTTGCAAGAAAATCACCAGCCTTATCCATAGCTTCGATTTCTCTAGCTGATTTTAATGTAATCATGTTTTCTCCTAGATTCTAATTAATTTTTACAGTAACATTTGCTTTTGATACAATTTGATGATTGAGATAAATGTCATAATCAATAATAGCCGACCGTCTCGTATGGTGAATAATTCTAGCTTGAATACGTAGAACATCATCAATCTGAACAGCCTGTAAGAAATAAATCAACATCTGTTCAATGATGAGGTTACGCCCACTATTAACGACCAAGTCCTGAGTCATATGGGTTAAGATTTCTGCAAGGACACCATTTGCAAGGACACCATTTTTCTCAAGCATAAAGGGTTCAACTGTAATGACAACTTCATCATGATGATAAGACAACTTTTGTCCAATCTGTTCTGAAAATGTTGGGAGTGCTGAAACCTGAGAACGACTCATTTTTTCCATGACATCCCGTCTAGTAATGACACCTAGCAAGGTCTGGTTACTGCGCACAACGGGTACCATTTCAAAATCTTCTGCAATCATTCTCTGGCTCACGTTAGCAATATTCGTTGCTAAGCCTGTCATATAGACTGTTCTTGTCATAACCTTATCAATGGTTGTACCTGGTGATTTATCTCCAGCATCTCGCATGGTTACAACACCCACAACAACCTTATGCTGATTGATAACAGGGAAGCGACTAGTCCTATTCTTTCGAACCAAGTCCAAATAATCCTTTACGGTATCTGTTTCCTGTAAAAAACCATATTCATGACTAGTACGATAAATCTTTTCAACCGTTAAAATATCCGTCTTAATCTGAACATTTGAAAGAGCGCGGTTAATCATCGTCGCAATTGTAAATGTATCATGCTTGCTTCGTAATACTGGAATATTCTTCTTATCAGCTGTATTCAAAACATCTTTATGGACTTCAAATCCACCTGTTACCAAGACAGCATTCTCATTTTCAAGTGCCAATAATTGGATACGTGTTCGGTCACCAACAATGACTAGTCCACCATCATGAAGGTATGAAAGTATATTTTTCTCAGTCATTGCTCCGATGGAAAATTTACTGAATTCTCTATCTAAACCAGCTTGACCAGCTAAAACTTCCGAACCAGTGACCTCTGCGATTTCTGCAAAGGTCAATCTTTCAATAGCAACTTTTTTTGACTTTACTCGAACAGTCCCACTTCTAGGACGTGTTTCAACTAAACCTCTATTTTCAGCCTCTTTGATAGCACGATAAGCCGTACCATCACTAACTCCCAAGCGATTGGAAATACTCCGAACGCTAACCCGTTTTCCGACTGGTAATTCTTCTAAATAAGCTAAAATCTCTTGGTGTTTACTCATTTAGCTCTCCTTTTGTATAGCGAAATTCTAGATAATCCCGCATCTTACGAGTATAGCGGTCACTACCTTTAAAACGACGAGATAGAACAAAGCCTGATTTTTGCGCAACTTTTTGACTGGCGCTATTTTCCAGATGCGTTACAATAAATAGTTGCTTTAAGTCAAATTCTGTCATGGATAAATCCCGCAATTTGCTAACAGCTTCAGTCATATATCCCTGAGACCAAAAATCTTTCCTCAAAAAATAGCCAATTTCTGCTTCTTTTCTAATTTCGTCCAGTTTTTCAAACTTAATTGCTCCAATCATTTTTTCTGTTTTTTTATCACAAATGGCCCAAATACCCAAAGGTGATTTCATAAAGTAGTTTGCAAGCGCATATTGACTTTCATCAATACTAGCTTGTGTAGGAAAAATAAATTGAAGATTTTCAGGGTCTGATGCCAACTCATGAAAGTCATCTACATCTGTAAAAAAGAATGGACGGAAATACAAACGTTCCGTCTCATAAAAAGAAAACATTGCTAATTTTGTCCAGATATTCATTCTTATCCTCAAATTGCTAATCTTCGATCAGCTCAATATCTGCTCCAAGCTTACGTAATTTCTCAATGATATTTGAGTATCCTCGTAAAATAAACTCAACACTGGTAATCTCTGTTCTACCTTCAGCCATTAGACCAGCAATAACCAAAGCTGCACCTGCACGTAAGTCTGTAGCTCTTACGCTTGCACCATGTAGAGGATTCCCACCTTTATAGATAATGTGATCATTCGTGGTACTAATATCTGCATTCATTTTAGCTAATTCGAAGACGTGGTTGACACGTTTTTCATAAATGGTATCAATCAGTGTTCCTCGTCCTTCAGCTTTCAACAAAAGAGGGGTAATCGGTTGTTGAAGGTCGGTAGCAAATCCTGGATATGGAGCAGTCTTGATATTAACAGCTTTTAGATTTTTTTGCTCTTCTACAAATATACTATCTTCAGAAACAGTCATGTGAACTCCCATCTCTTCAAGCTTAGCAATAAAGCCTTCAAGATGCTCGTAAAGTACATTATTAATACGAATCCCTTTACCTACCGTAGCCGCCAAAGAAATATAAGTACCAGCTTCGATACGGTCTGGAATAACTTGATGGCGCGTGCCATGTAGGGACTCAACACCATCGATAGTAATCATATCCGTACCTGCACCACGAATATGAGCTCCCATATTATTTAACAAAGTAGCTACATCAATAATTTCAGGCTCCCTAGCAGCATTTTCAATGACTGTACGTCCTTTAGCTTTTACTGCTGCAAGCATCGTATTAATAGTTGCTCCGACACTGACAGTATCCATATAAATACTTGCGCCTTGTAACTTTGAACCATTAGTTGAGAGATTCATATTATCTCCCTCGTATGTTGTCTTTGCTCCCATAGCTTCAAAGGCTTTTAAGTGCAAATCAATGGGACGAGGTCCCAAGTCACATCCACCAGGTAAACCAACTGTTGCTTCACCGAAACGACCAAGAAGACTACCGTAGAAATAATAGGATGCTCGAAGACTATTAATCTTACCATATGGCATTGGTTTATTCTGAACACCACGAGGATCAATCTCTAAAACATCATCATAGCGCTTAACACTCGCACCCATGATTTCCATAATTTCAATTAAACTGGCTACGTCTGAGATGTCTGGTACACAGTCCAAGATAACAACATCATCTGACAAAATAATAGCTGGAATCAGAGCTACCACACTATTTTTTGCACCACTAATGGTTATTTCACCCTTTAATGGACGCCCACCGTTAATGACAATTTTTTTCATTATTATATATATACTCTTTCACTATTTATTCATAAGGTCTCACCCTATATTATACCATATTTCTTTCTTATTATCTATCGTAATAAATCAAATAAGTTTCTTAAAACTTAATTGAATTCTAATAGCTTCCGTATCGTATTTCAAAATTTTCTTTCTCAAATTTCACTCAAAAAAAGCTTCCCGAAAACTCGGAAAGCCTTATTTAATGGTATATAGAGCGATTATTTTGCGATAGGGTAAACAGAAACTTGTTTCTTATCGCGACCTTTACGTTCGAAACGTACTACGCCTTCAACTTTAGCGAACAAAGTATCGTCTCCACCACGACCAACATTAACACCTGGGTAGATGTGTGTACCACGTTGACGGTAAAGGATTGATCCACCAGTTACAGTTTGTCCGTCAGCTGCTTTAGCTCCAAGACGTTTAGCTTGTGAATCGCGTCCGTTTGATGTAGAACCTCCACCTTTTTTGTGGGCGAAAAGTTGCAAGTTGTTAAGAGTCATTTTTAACATAATGTTTTCCTCCGTGTTAGTTTTCTGTGATAACTCTGGTTTGGACGAACTCAGAAGAGTTCTCCGACAAGTTTGCCATACCTAAGAAAAATGATTCAAAGAATAATTGTGTCATTTCTCTCTGGTGAGAAGGAAGATCTTTTGGAATTTCAACCATCAGATAGCCACCTTCATCTTCGTTTAATTCTAAGATTGGTTCATAGCCTGCAAATTTCTCAATGGAATTGATAAAGTTAATGGCAAGCGTAGAAACCGATGCACACACGACATCTAGGCCGTATTCGCCACTCTCGGCGTGTCCAGTAATCTCCGCACTCCTCAGCTCGCCATCTTCGGCTCTCTCAAAGACTGCTTGTATCATGTGTTCTCCTTAAAATTAAGCGTTGATTGCGTTGATGACAACTTTAGTATATGGTTGACGGTGACCTTGTTTACGGTGGCTACCTTTTTTAGGTTTGTACTTGTAAGTAACAACTTTCTTTTGTTTTCCTTGTTTTTCAACAGTTCCAACAACAGTAGCTCCAGCAACAAGTGGAGTTCCGACAACAGTGTTTTCACCACCAACAAGAACAACTTCGTTAAAAGTAACTTCTTGACCAGCTTCAACGTTCAATTTTTCAACGTAAACTGCTTGACCAACTTCAACTTTAACTTGTTTTCCGCCAGTTTTGATAATTGCGTATGTGCTCATCATGCACCTCCTATGATTTTTTGGGGTTTCCCCGAATTTTTGTGAAGACTCGCCTAGCATCGTGGGACGAACCACTTATACTTGAATATCAAGCGACGATGTTCGTGCGGTTGCACAGGAATGTGCATAGTCAACTCTACAAGTATAGCATGATTCCGATTTTTTGACAAGTATTTTCACTCAAAATTCAGCCTTTTATTAGACTTTTTTTTGCAAAGAAGATAAAACCATACTTAGATAAAAAATACTCATCATGATAGGGACACCTAAAATTGTTTTTTCGTTGAAGATAATCGTTAAGTAAGCTGAAAATACTACTCCTAGAATGAAACTAACAAGTAGGCTCACAAAAATCAATCCTTCCATCAAAAAGGCTGTATGCTTGGTCCGGAAGTATTCACCAAAAGCCAACATAGTTCGCTTAATATTTCCCGTCATAAAGGCATTGTTATAGGCAATTCCAGAAACCTCTCCAAAAGCTGTTGTAACGAGACCCATACAAAAAGCCAGAGGAGGAACAATAAACAAATTATCAACACTCAATGGAATAAAGCCGATTATCAATGATAAAATAGCTAATGGAACAAGTGATAGAATGGGTTTTTTAACAATGCGAAGTTTTTCCTTGTAAATCGTAAGCAAAAAAACGCCTAACATGAAAGATAAAAGTGTCAATATCTTTATTTCAGCATCAGCCAAATTTCTCTGAACGATTCCGACTGATAGAAATACCACATTCCCCGTTTGCCCAGCGACTAAGGTATTCCCTCTTACAATAAATGTATAGGCATCTACATAGCCTGCACAAAAAGTCAAAAAAAGCGCCAATCTTTTTGAATGACGAGAAATTTTTCTCATAGGTAATAATCTCATACTAAACTCCTAAATTTACTGTAACTATTGTACCATTTTTTCTAGAAATTTCGAAGTATCAAAGCAAAAGAATTATCTCAAGGTAACGAGTTGGCTCTTTCTATGATATAATGAAATCAATCATTACTTGTGGAAAAGGAGTAACTATGCTAAAACTTGGTATCATAGGAACTAGTTCAATCAGCCATCATTTTCTAGAGGCTGCCCATACTAGCGGGAAATTTCAACTGAGTGCAGTCTATTCTAGAAAAATAGAAACCGCAGAAAAGTTTGTTGAACAGTATCAAGGCGTTAAGCTATTTGATCAGCTAAATGATTTCTTTAATGATTCATTCGAAGTGGTTTATATCGCTAGTCCGAACTCATTGCATTATAGTCAGGCAAAGATGGCTTTATCTGCTGGAAAACATGTCATCCTTGAAAAACCAGCTGTTACCCAACCACATGAATGGCAGGATTTAGTTCAAACAGCCAAGGAGCATCAATGTTTTATCTTTGAAGCGGCACGTAACTACCATGAAGATGCTTTTGCCACAATTAAAGACTTTCTTGCAGACAAACATATTTTAGGGGCCGACTTCAATTACGCAAAGTACTCTTCAAAAATGCCTGATCTCCTTGCTGGACAGACACCAAATGTTTTCTCAGATCGTTTTGCTGGTGGTGCGCTTATGGATCTTGGTATCTATCCAATTTATGCTGCCGTCCGCTTATTTGGGAAACCTCTTGGCGCAACCTATCAAGCTCAGAAACTAGATAATAGCGTCGATTTGAACGGTGACGGCATGCTATACTATCCTGACTATCAAGTGCATATCAAAGCAGGAAAGAATATCACTTCTAATCTTCCTTGTGAGATTTATACTACTGATGGAACCTTGACACTTAATACAATCGAGCATATCCAATCAGCTGTTTTTATAGACCATCAAGGAAATGAACTTCAACTTCCTATCCAGCAGGCACCTCACACTATGACAGAGGAAGTCGCTGCTTTTGCACATATGATTAACCAACCAGACCAGACTCTCTATCAGCGATGGCTTACCGATGCAACAGATGTTCATCAAGTACTTTATACCATGCGACAAGATGCTGGCATTAGATTTGAGGCAGAAAAATGAAAACGAAACTACCAAACGAATGGCAAAAATTGATTGACCAACTAGGTTTCCAAGAATTCACTCCCATTCAAGAACAACTGTTTAATCCTATTCTAGAAGGAGAATCACTCCTCGGAGTTAGTCCAACCGGAACAGGAAAGACTTTAGCCTATCTCCTACCTAGTTTACTTAAACTCCAAAAGAAAAAATCCCAACAACTATTAATTTTGGCACCTAATACTGAGCTTGCTGGACAAATTTTTGAAGTCACTAAAACCTGGGGTGAGGTTATCGGATTAACAGCTCAGCTATTTCTATCCGGTTCGAGCCAGAAACGCCAAATTGAACGACTTAAAAAAGGACCAGAAATTTTAATTGGAACACCTGGGCGTATCTTTGAACTCATCAAATTGAAAAAAATCAAGATGATGAATGTAGAGACTATTATTCTTGATGAATTTGACCAGTTGCTAGACGATTCTCAGATCCATTTTGTCGAAAAGATTACCCACTACGCTCCTCGTGACCACCAACTCATCTATATGAGTGCGACTACAAAGTTTGACCAAGATAAGATTGCAGCTAACACGCGCACCATTGACCTCTCTGATCAAAAGTTGGACAACATCCAACACTTTTACATGCAAGTAGACCAACGTCACCGAGTAGATATGCTTCGGAAACTAGCACATGTCGATGACTTCCGTGGACTCGTCTTCTTTAACAGTTTGTCAGACCTTGGAAGCGCTGAGGAAAAATTGCAGTATCGTGATATTTTAGCTGTTTCGCTTGCGAGCGATGTCAACGTTAAATTTAGAAAAGTTATCTTAGAAAAGTTCAAAGATAATCAACTGACTCTACTTCTTGCGACAGACCTTCTAGCTCGTGGTATCGACATCGATAGCTTGGAATGTGTGGTTAACTTTGATATCCCTAGAGATATGGAAACTTACACTCACCGCGCTGGACGTACTGGACGTATGGGCAAAGAAGGATATGTGATTACTCTTGTAACCCATCCAGAAGACCTCAAAAAACTGAAGAAATTTGCAAGTGTACGTGAAATTGTCTTGAAAAATCAGGAACTATATATCAAATGAGAGTGGGACAGAAATCGGTAATTCGTTAGAATTCGATTTCGTCGTCCCACCTCCGCACAGTTGAGTAGGGCTGTAAAAGCTGATGAAATCAGCGTAGTAGAGCCCACTCAACCACTGCGTCTTGCTCGAATTGAGAGGCTAGAACTTTTGTCCCAGCCTCTTTTTCTTATCCCCAAGTAATTTCTAAACGGTAGTCCGCAAATGGAACTCCTTCTTTGTTTTGAAGTTGATAGGCTAGTTCAATCTTCTCTTCACCAACTTCATAGTGGCTGGTTTGAATGATAAACTCCTGCATACCCATAGGTGTTGGAATATAGGCTAAACTATCGGAATCCTTCAGAAAACGCATGATAGTATTGGGATTTGAGAAGCGCGTCATGACGAGCTCTTCTTCTTGAAACTTAATTACAACTTTTTCTTGCTCTTCATTGTAGAAAAGGAGATAAGAAAAATCTCCCTTTTCACGTAGTTCTACATCATAAAGTTGGTCGATTACTTCCAATTGTTCATCGAACTGGATAGTATTTCTCATACTAATCTTCACAAGAGTTCCTCTTTCTTCTCACTTATCCCTACTATTTTACCAAAAAGCCACGGAATTTGCTATAATGGTCTTATGAATGAAAAAGTATTTCGTGACCCTGTTCACAACTATATCCACGTTAATAATCAAGTCATTTATGACCTAATCAATACCAAAGAATTTCAACGGCTTCGTCGCATCAAACAGTTAGGGACATCTAGCTATACTTTCCATGGTGGAGAGCATAGTCGTTTTTCTCACTGTTTGGGTGTCTACGAAATTGCCCGTCAAATCACTGAGATATTTGAGGAGAAATATCCTGAGGAGTGGGATTCTAATGAGTCTCTCTTAACCATGACTGCAGCCCTTCTACATGACCTTGGACATGGTGCCTACTCTCATACTTTTGAAAATCTCTTTGATACTGACCATGAGGCAATTACTCAGGAAATTATTCAGAGTCCTGAAACAGAGATTCACCAGGTTCTTTTGCAGGTGGCACCCGATTTCCCGAAAAAGGTAGCCAGCGTTATCGACCACACTTATCCAAATAAACAAGTGGTTCAGCTGATTTCTAGTCAGATTGATGCGGACCGCATGGACTATCTCCTTCGTGACTCCTACTTCACTGGTGCTTTTTATGGCCAGTTTGATTTAACACGGATCCTTCGTGTCATTCGTCCTGTTGAAAATGGAATCGCCTTTCAGCGTAATGGGATGCATGCCATCGAGGACTATGTCCTTAGTCGTTATCAGATGTACATGCAGGTCTATTTCCACCCAGCCACACGTGCCATGGAAGTCCTTTTGCAAAATCTTCTCAAACGTGCCAAAGAACTCTATCCAGAAAACAAGGACTTCTTTGCTCTAACCTCTCCACACTTACTACCATTCTTTGAAAAAAACGTTAGCTTGTCTGATTATCTAGCACTAGATGACGGAGTTATGAATACCTACTTCCAGCTCTGGATGACAAGTACGGACAAGATATTGGCTGACCTGTCCCAACGTTTCATTAATCGGAAGGTCTTTAAATCTATTACTTTTTCTCAGGAAGACCAAAATCAACTTGAAATCATGCGAGGTTTAGTAGAGGAAATTGGTTTTGATCCCAACTACTACACTGCTATTCATAAGAATTTTGACCTTCCATACGATATTTACCGACCAGAGTCCGAAAATCCAAGAACACAAATTGAGATTGTGCAGAAAAATGGTGAGTTAGCTGAACTTTCTAGTCTTTCACCTATCGTCCAATCTCTTGCAGGAAGTCGTCATGGTGACAACCGTTTCTACTTCCCTAAAGAAATGCTCAATCCAAACAATATTTTTGCTTCTACCATTCAACAATTTTCACATTTGATTGAGAATGATCATTTCGCTCCAGACAAGAAATAACAGAGGAAATTTATGAGTATAAAACTAATCGCCGTCGATATTGATGGTACCCTAGTTAATAGTAAAAAAGAAATTACTCCAGAAGTTTTTGCAGCTATCCAAGATGCCAAAGCAGCTGGAGTCAAGGTTGTCATTGCAACAGGACGCCCCATCGCTGGTGTTGCCAAACTCCTTGACGACTTGCAGTTGAGAGATGAAGGTGATTATGTTGTGACCTTCAACGGTGCCCTTGTCCAAGAAACTGCTAATGGTCATGAGATTATCAGTGAATCCTTAACTTACGAGGACTATCTGGATATGGAATTTCTCAGCCGTAAACTTGGAGTCCATATGCATGCTATTACCAAGGACGGCATCTACACTGCCAATCGCAATATCGGAAAATACACCGTACACGAATCAACCCTCGTCAGTATGCCAATTTTTTACCGTACACCCGAAGAGATGGCCGATAAAGAAATCGTTAAATGTATGTTTATCGACGAACCTGAGATTCTAGATGCTGCGATTGAAAAGATTCCAGCAAAATTTTACGAGCGATACTCTATCAACAAATCTGCTCCATTTTACCTAGAACTCCTTAAAAAGGATGTAGACAAGGGATCTGCTATCACTCACCTAGCTGAGAAACTTGGACTAAGTAAGGATGAAACCATGGCGATTGGGGATGAGGAAAATGACCGTGCCATGCTAGCAGTCGTTGGTAATCCCGTTGTTATGGAAAACGGAAACCCCAAACTCAAAAAAATCGCCAAATACATCACCAAAACAAATGATGAATCAGGCGTTGCCCATGCTATCCGAACTTGGGTCTTGTAAAATTATTAGAATTTAAAAAAGCACCCCAGAAGTTAGAGATACAACTCTAACTCCTGGGGTGTTTTAAATTACGGATTATTCTTCCTCATCAAACATAAGTGCGTCTAACTCTTCTCTTTCAACCGCAATTTCTTCATAGGTGGTAATGATATTACTTAATATCTCTAAGGTGATAATACCAGTCGAATCTTTCATAGTAACCATGGTTCCAATGTCACTCAAGTCATGAATAAGGGCTCTTACTTTTTTTAATTCGTCCAAATCTAGAATATCCACTTCCATAACTGTATCATGATTTTTTATTCTTGATTGGATTAGAGAAAGAGACAAGGATGAATAGTTTCTTAACAACTTATAGGTCACTGACTTATCCCCTATAGAATCAATATAAATAGCTAACATAGAACGTACTCCTTTACTCACTTTTTTGTATGTTCTACCCTTCAATCTCATATCAGTATCTTATAAGTCTTTATAAGCAGCATTAGCATAGTAACTCCTACTGTAAATCTTTGATAAACTCCACAACTTGACGATTCTCAATCTTCACATAATATCCACCGCTATTATTGACAAGTTTATCCCCTTCATATTTATCAATCTTTACAGCATAAAGACCGCTTGGAAGGGGTTGATTGTTAAAAAATTCTTTCATTTGCGATTCAAGGTCTTCAAGATAGGCATCATATAACTGATCCTTCTTGTCTTCTGGAGTGTAGTATCGAAATTGAAATTCTGGTATAAAAATATCTTTTTGGAAAAGATATTGAGCATCCATAGGATACATCCCTTGTAATGCTTGTCCATTTCTTTGATTTTCCTCTAATATTTTATCATAAAGATACATGTTGCCAGATTTACTATTAAATTGAAAATCAATCCCTTCGTACTTCAAAGCAGTCATTTTAGGATCTGTTATTGAAGTGTCCAATGTTTTTAAAAACTCACTGGTGCCTGGACTTATTTCAATCCCTAGATAGGCTAATTCTGGAAAAGCCTGATAAATTTTTTTGTTTTGTTCATAATCTACTTCTGCATCCGTCTTTTTATACTTTTTGTTTTCCGAAGGACGAGTATAGTATTCAAAACGGGAATTAGCTTGATAGGTTTTACCATCTATATTTTCAGTGTAAGTACCATGGATTACAAATCCTCCTACACTTGTATAGTTTTTTTCGTATTTTTCTAACTCAAACTGACCTTTAAGACCGTAGTTCTTATAAGAACGATGTACAGCTTGCTCAAGTTCATTCTGACTTGCATGGGCAAATAGACCCCACATATCCATCATAGCAATAATAGGACTAAGCACTATGAACATTGCAAATAGTATAACTATGGATAAGCAGCCAATTAATATGCCTTTTTTCATCTTTTTCTCCTTAACATTCTATGTCCATTATAACACACCATAGATATCTTATGAGTGGTTCAAAATTTGATCAAAGAAAAAACACTGGTTATCCAGTGTTTTTATTTCTAGTTCTGCCCCCTGCAGGAATCGAACCTGCAACTACTCCTTAGGAGGGAGTTGTTATATCCATTGAACTAAGGGAGCTAGAGAAAAACCCTGCCTTGCAGCAGAGTTTTGTTCATCGAATTAACGACGGATTTCTTTGATACGAGCTGCCTTACCTTGAAGAGCACGCAAGTAGTACAATTTCGCACGACGTACTTTACCGTAACGAACAACTTCGATCTTTTCAACACGTGGAGTGTGGATTGGGAAGATACGTTCAACACCTACACCGTTAGAGATTTTACGAACTGTGTAGTTTTCTGAGATGCCAGCACCTTTACGTGCAATAACAACACCTTCAAAGATCTGAACACGTTCACGGTTTCCTTCGACAACTTTCGCGTGTACACGAACAGTGTCACCAGGACGGAATGAAGGGATATCTGTACGAAGTTGACCTTCAGTCAAGCTTTGGATTAATGGATTCATTTTATTCTCCTATCTTTGTCAATCTTGAGGAAACTTCCTCAGCGGATAAACTGTATTTTTGTGCGTCCATTACACACAAGATACAGTTTATCAAATTTCCTAGAAAAAGTAAAGAAATTTAAAGCAAAATTCCCAAAAAAATTGCAAGAAAACCAAGCAAGTAGGTTAATAATAAATAACTATAAAATTCCTTCTTGTCATTGATCAGTCTTTGGAGTTCATCATTCAAAGTTGAGAAAGTAGTCAAACCACCACAAAAACCAGTTGCAAGAATAAGATAGACTTCTTTTGACTCCACATGGTTATAGCATAATCCAATCAAAAAACAACCTAGAAGATTAGCTATGAGTGTTCCTAGTGGTAGCACTGACCCTTGATTATAACGGGAAAAGAAATAACGAACAAGAGCACCCAGTCCACAAGCAAGCGCTAGATAAAATACTACCATTTCTTCCTCCCTAGACAATAAGCTAATAAAAGTCCGCCACCAACGCTCAAAAGCAAATAGGTCACCAAACTAAGGTATCGCCCTGTGTCCAGTAATTTCACAGCATCTAATAGGAGACTAGAAAATGTCGTTAAGCCGCCACAGAATCCTGTTCCAAGCGCTAGAATAGTTCCTTTACTACTTCCCTTATAAACCAGATAACCTTTTACAAGGTAGACAAGGCAAAAAATTCCTAAATAGTTGACTACTAGTGTTCCCCAAGGGAAGTCTGGACTAGATGGCAACCATCTCGAAATCTGAAAACGCACAATTCCTCCCAGCATACCAGCTAGAAAGATTCCTAGAGGGTAAAATTTTTCTTTATTCATTTGATCGTTTTATCCTGATAATCACGTGAGCGTTTGAGAATATCTGAAAAAGTCTCAACAATTGTATCTTCGTATTTTTTATTGCTGACGCGATTTCTGACTTTTTCAAAGATAACTTCTTCTCTTTTGGTATCCAAGATTGGTTTTCCTGTAGACTTTTTATAAGCAACTACACCCTCAACTAGATGCATTCTTTCTTCTAAAAGTTGAACGATTTGGTCATCGATTTGGTCAATTTCTTGTCTAATAATATCTAAATCCATTGAGTCTCCTTCTTTATTTGAATCATTGTGTACAAAGCTACTAAATAGGCAAGTTATTCTCAGGCATATCTAACAAAAAACTGCACTGACATCTATCATCAGTGCAAGTTCATGCTTATCCCACTTTGGCAGCCAATTCTTCTGCAAATTGCTCCAAGCGTTCGATATCTTCATCTTCTGCTGAAAGGTCTACTTTAACGCACTCTGAACCTTTTTCAGCTCCTGTTGTTACAAATACACGATCAAAATCGTCAACAGCTTTACAGAATTCATCGTAGAAAGTATCACCTGAACCAACTACACCATAGATTTTGCCACTTAAGTTGAGGTCTGCTAGGTCTTCGTAGAAGTCCATCATTTCGTCTGGTAATTCTCCATCACCGTAGGTGTAGGTTGCGACAATGGCGATGTCTGCTTCTAAAAAGTCAGAAGCATCAACTGTTGTACACTCATCAACATCGACATCTAATCCACATTCTCTTAATTTATCTGCTACAATATCTGCGATTTCTTCAGTATTACCGGTCATACTGGCAAATACAATTTTTGCTAATGCCATAAGGTCCTCCTCAATTAATCTTTCTCCATTATATCACATCTTTTTCATTTTAAAAATAAAAACTCTTATGCTACAATGAAATGAGAAAGAATTGAGGTTCAATATGGAAATTTGTCACCAAATTTTAGAAAAAATCAAAGCATACGATACTATTATTATTCATCGCCATATGAAACCAGATCCAGATGCCTTGGGTAGTCAGGTAGGATTAAAAGCCTTACTTGAGCATCATTTTCCTGAAAAAACTATCAAAGCAGTGGGTTTTAACGAACCAACCTTAACTTGGCTAGCTGAAATGGATCAAGTAGATGACACAGACTATCAAGATGCCCTTGCCATTATCTGTGACACAGCAAATACAGCTCGTATCGATGACAAACGATATACTCAAGCTGATACCATTATTAAGATTGACCACCATCCAAACGACGAAGTCTACGGTGATCTAGTTTGGGTAGATACTAATTCAAGCAGTGCGAGTGAGATGATTGCTCTCTTTGCTGAAGCAACTAATCTAGTACTATCAGATTACGCTGCTAAAATGCTCTGTGCTGGAATTATTGGCGACACAGGCCGTTTCCTTTTTCCGTCTACTTCTGCACGAACACTTCGAGTAGCAAGTCAACTCAGAGAACACAACTTTGACTACGCCGAATTGACACGTAAAATGGAAACTATGAGCTTTAAGATTGCCAAACTCCAAGGTTATGTTTATGATCACTTAGAAGTTGATGAAAATGGTGCTGCTCGTGTCATTCTTACTCAAGAAATTTTGAAGAAATATGAAGTTACTGATGCAGAAACAGCAGCTATCGTAGGGGCTCCAGGCCGTATCGATACTGTCAGCCTTTGGGGAATCTTTGTGGAGCAAGCTGATGGTCACTACCGCGTACGTCTTCGTAGTAAATTTGTTCCAATCAATGAAGTCGCAAAAGAACATGACGGCGGTGGACATCCACTTGCTAGCGGAGCAAATTCTTATAGTTTAGAAGAGAATGAGCTCATCTACCAAAAATTAAAAAACTTACTGAAAAATAGATAAAAAGTCTTGCCAAACTTATGATAATCTGATAGACTAGTATGGTAACAATCTATGGCTCGCAAAGAGACCATGGCAGAAAGGAAATATTGCAAAATGAAAAAAGATATCCATCCAGAATATCGCCCAGTTGTCTTCATGGACACAACTACTGGTTACAAATTCCTTAGCGGTTCAACAAAACGCTCTAGCGAAACTGTTGAGTTCGAAGGCGAAACTTACCCATTGATCCGTGTGGAAATTTCATCAGACTCACACCCATTCTACACTGGACGTCAAAAGTTCACTCAAGCAGATGGACGCGTGGATCGTTTCAACAAAAAATACGGTCTCAAATAATCAACCGCATCACTTGCATAAGGTTGAACAAAAACAACTTCGATTCGAAGTTGTTTTTTTGTTACTTTCAAATGTAGTTCGACTAGAAATACTAGTTTATCTTCTCCTGCTACTTTCATGCCCCCTATACACAAAAAAAGCCCGTCACGCAAGCTCAAATACTTGATATGACAGGCTTTTTATAAAATCATTATTTAACTGCTTCTTTAAGAGCTTTACCAGCTTTGAATGCTGGAACTTTAGAAGCTTTGATTTTGATTTCTTTACCAGTTTGTGGGTTGCGACCTTTACGAGCTGCACGTTTACGAACTTCGAAGTTACCAAAACCGATCAATTGAACTTTTTCACCAGCTGAAAGGAATTCAGTTACAGCTGCGAATACAGCGTCAACTGCTGCTGCTGAATCTTTCTTAGTCAATTCTGTAGCTTCTGCTACTTTAGCGATCAAATCTTGTTTGTTTGCCATGTTAATGAATCCTCCAAAATTATTTCTAATTAACACTTATAATCATAACCTAAATTTCCTTTTTGGTCAAGTCAAAAACACGTTTTTATTGATTTTTCTCAATTTTTTTAGGAATTATATCGAATTAAGATTGCCCAGGCGTTTTCTCCGGTGTGAGTTTGGATAATTGAGCCCGTTTCAAGGACTGAAATCGGCTTCTCAACATAAGGTTGTAGAACAGCTTTCATCTCATTTGCCCATTCATTTGTACCTGCATAAGAAATACCAATCTCGGCTACTGGTCTATTTGCTAGAGTGGCTACTAACTCATCCAACCATTTCTTAAAGGTTTTGGCACCACGGCCCTTCACAATCGGTTGAAGTTCATGGTCCTTCATTTGCATAACAACTCGAATATTAAGTAAAGAGCTCAGCAAACCAGTAACACGGCCAATGCGACCACCTTTTACTAGATTTTCTAAAGTTGAAACACCGATGTAGAGTTCAGTGTGATTTTTTACGTCCTCTACATGAGTTAGAATAGTTTCAAGGTCTTTTCCTTCTTGAGCTAGTTTAGCAGCTTCCACAACTTGGAACTTCAAGGCCTGATCTGTGAATGAACTATCCAAAACAGTGACATCTGCTGTTGATAGACTTGCTCCTTGACGAGCCGCTTCTACTGTTCCTGATAAAGCATGGGACATGTGAATAGCTAGAACCTGACTACCATCCTTACCCAAATCATCAAAAATTTCTGCAAAGAGTCCAACTGGTGGTTGACTAGTCTTAGGAAGATTTTTACTAGCTTGCATCAAGCGAAGAAATTCTCCTTCTTCAAGATCTGCATCCGAATAAAGGACACTATCAATCATTACTGATAGTGGAACGACAGTAATATCGAATTCTTTGACTACTTCTGGTTCAATAGTAACAGAAGAGTCCGTTACAATTTTTACTTTTGTCATATTTCAAATCTTTCTATTTCATGAATTTTAATTATTCAACTTAACAATATCAATTATATCAAAAAATTATCAAAAATTCATACAATATCTATTTATTTTAAGGGCTTATTCCCTAATTATTTTTAAAAAAGTTTATAAAAAATAACCGCCCCTTTTCAGGCGATTATTATGGATATCTTACATTAAATGATTATATAATTCCTGCATCTGCATATCGTCTGGTACTAAGTGAAGATAAGCTAGGATATATGTTTTTGCCTCTTCTAACTTACCTAGTTCTCTTAATAAATAAATATACTGCTCCAAAAACTCAGGATTGTCCTTGAGTTCTGTTGCAAGGTCCTTATAGAGTTCATAGGCTGCATCCAATTCCTCAGTCTCTTGGTGGCTTCGGGCAATCATCCATTTAGTTAAGAGATTCTCAGGCTCATAAACTTCTAAATCAAGAATATCCTCGTATCTCTCTTGTTCCTGATACATAGTCGCTAAGCGCAATAAAATTTCTTCCTGGTCATCAGCATTCTCTTGAGCTTGTAGTAGATAAGCTTCTGCTTGTTCAGGTTGGTGTAACTCGTAAGATAACTGAGATGCAAGGAGTAAGAGACGGGTTTCAAAAGGATTTTTTGATAATCCTTGTTGCGCTATTTTCAGAGCTTCTTCTGTCTGGTGTTCTTTATGAAGGGCTTGGCTATAGCCGTACTCATATCCTTCAAAATCTGGGGAAATGGTGTCTATTTGTTTAAAGTATAAGACTGCTTTTTGGTAGTCCTCTTGATCAAAATAGAGACTGGCAAGTTCATAGGCTGTTTGGTCATCATATTCTAACTCTAAGGCTTTTTCTAGAAACTCAATAGCAGATTCGAACTTTCCAAGTCTTGCATAAGCAAGACCAATTCTCTGATAAGTCGAAATTCCAGTTTGATCATAGATAGCACGATTATCTAATTGGGCATAGCCCTGAATAGCCTCTAAATCGTTTCCTAACTCGCTATCTAATTCTGCTAGTCCAAATATCAAGAGAGGATCATTAGAGTAGCTACGAGCTTCTAAGAGCTTCTCACGCGCAACATCAGTCAGTCCTTCCATCTGATATAAATCAGCTTTTAAGGCAAGAGCTGATACATACCATTCGCTTTCAGGACCAATATTCTCTAAATAATCAAAGGCTTCCTCAATCAATCCATCCTCACCAGCAATTGCAGCTAGATTGATGTAGACTTCTGGAAATTTCGGTGCTAGTTTCTCATAGATTTGTGCTGCCTGTGGATAGAAACCAATCCCTTCGAGATATGCAGCAAGTTCAAGAAGAACTTCATCTGAATCTTCCTCTATTGCTTTTTGAAAATAGGAATCTGCTTTGGGCAAATCTTGTTGTTCTAAAGCCTCGAGCATTTGTTGACTATTGTTCACGATTAGTCTCCTCTACTGGTTCATAAAGTCCACTAATTTCTTTGTACCAATCAAAAATAGCTGAAATCACTACTTTTGCAGAAGCGTAGATTGGAATCCCTAGCAATACACCCCAAATACCAAACATGGATCCTGAAGTTAATAGAACAAAAAGAATTGTGATTGGGTGAATATTCAATTGGCTTCCTAAAATCAATGGTGATACAAAGCGTCCTTCAATGGTTTGCTCAACAATAAAGACGATAATAACTTTTAAGAGCATGACAGGACCTGCAATGAGAGCCAACACAAGGGCTGGAAGCATAGCAAGGAAGCTTCCAAGATAAGGCACAAGGTTCAATACACCTGCAGTAACACCGAGCGCTACTGCATATCGAAGCCCAATTATCTTAAAGAAGATAATAAACATGATAGCTACGATTACAGCGACTGTAATTTGTCCTCTAACGTAATTAGCAAGTTGTTGGTTCACATCTGATAGAACCTTACCTACTGGTTCTCTTAATTTATTTGGTAAAAACTGAGTGATATAGTCTCTTAGCCCTTTACCGTCTCGAAGGAGGTAAAAGAGCATAAATGGCATGATAATTAGAGCAACAATCACTTGTGACGTTCCACTAATAAGAGCACTCACCCAGTTGACAGCTTTAGAAGAAATATTACTTGCCCATGCAGTTGCCTGAGTTGAAAATTGCGCTAAAACCTGTTCCAGTTGAGGTCTAAAGTCATCTGGCAAACGCTTGGTTACAAGGTCATCAATAACTCTATCAGCATCTTCGAGATAACTTGGGACATTTTGCGCAAAAATTACTACTTGACGTTGAAGGTTTGGAATTGCAACAGCTAGACCAATAATCAAGAGTACGGCAATAATGACGAAGATAATACTAATGGCTAAGACGCGGTTAATCTTGTACTTCTCCATCAAATCTACTAGTGGATTCAAGAGATAGAAAAGTAGTCCCGATAAAATAACCGGCAACATGACTACTGATAAAAAGTCTATAACAGGGATAAATAAAAAGCTGATTTTACTGAGAATAAAAATATTCAGACCTAGTAACAAGGCCACCAAAAATACAGTAACAGCCTTATTATCTAAAAACCATTTAAAAAACCAAGATAAGGTAAAGTGTTTCTCTTTTTGTTCCATTTTTTCTTCCTTTCCTTTGTCCTAACATTATACCATGTTTTAAGAAAAATAAGGGGTTTTTATAGTGTTTTAAAAAAGGATAAATTTAGCTTTTTGTCAAGAGTCCAGGACCGTTTTATGAATTAGAATTTTCATCTAGTAGACCTTTTTATGTTATAATTGAAGTATATTTTTTTAGAGGTATGAATATGAAAGAAACAGTCTATTTTGGAACTTATACACGCCGTATTTCCCAAGGGATTTACAAGGCAGATTTTGATACTGAGACAGTCAAGCTAGCAAATTTAAAACTCTTTGCAGCAGAACCAAGTCCAACCTATTTGGCCTTTGATCAAGACCAACATTTATACACTGTAGGAAGCCATGATGGTAAAGGTGGTATCGCAGCATACAAGACTGATGGTAGTCTCCTTAATCATGTCGTTGAAGAAGGTGCTCCTCACTGTTACGTTGCAGTTGATGAGAAGCGTAGTCTAGTCTATGGCGCAAACTACCATAAAGGACAAGTGCTAGTCTATAAACGAAAAGAAGATGGCAGTCTTGAATTAGCTGATATTGACCAACATACCGGCCATGGTCCACATGAAAACCAAACTTCTCCTCACGTACACTACACAGATTTAACACCAGACCAATATTTAGTAACTTGTGACTTAGGTACTGACCAAGTTACTACCTACGATGTCAGTCCAGAAGGACAATTAAAGAAATTAGCAAGCTACAATTCTAATCCTGGTGCTGGAGCTCGCCACCTTGTTTTCCACCACCACTACAAGATTGCTTATCTCATTTGTGAACTCAATAGTACGATTGAAGTATTGATTTACGATGGTGTCGGAGAATTTGAACAAATGCAGGTCATTTCAACCTTACCAGATGACTATGATGGTTTCAATGGAACTGCCGCTATTCGTCTCTCAAAAGATGGTAAATTCCTCTACGCTTCTAACCGAGGACATGATTCTATTGCTGTCTATAGCGTTTTAGCAGATGGTAGCTTGGAGTTATTAGAGATTGTTCCAACGCATGGGAAAAATCCACGTGATTTTGATTTATCACCTGACCAGGAGTTCCTTATCGCTGTTCACCAGGATTCTGATAATGCGACTGTCTTTAAGCGCAATCCTGAGACTGGTAGACTGGCAGAACTCTCTAATGAATTTCATGTTCCTGAAGCAGTCTGTATTAGTTTCAATAAATAGGGCATAAAAAAATGAACTTGATTTAACAAGCTCATTTTTTATTTTATAATTTATTTCCGACATTGATACGGTTAATAGCACGTTGCAATGCAATTTTAGCACGGCGCTCTTGATCAATTAAGTGTTTGTCTTGTGCTTCTTCGATTTCACGTTCTGCACGAAGTTTAGCACGTTCTGCACGACTAACATCAATATCGCGCGCACGTTCAGCTGAGTCAGCAATAATGGTAATGACATTATTAGCAATCTCAATGATTCCTCCGTTTACCGCAATCCAGTTCACATGAGTATCATCATCGATGCGTTTAACCTTTACTTCATCAACTGCTAGAACCGCAATCATATTTTCATGTCGTGGCAAGATCCCCATCTCACCATCCAGAGTTCGTACCGATACAAAGCTGGCATGGTGATCATAGACGAGGCCATCTGGTGTCACGATCTGGACAGTTAAATGTGCCATAGATCACCTCTTAAAATCCCATTTTTTCAGCCTTAGCAATAACATCTTCGATTGAACCTACTCCACGGAAGGCATCTTCTGGCAAATGATCGTATTTACCGTCAAGAATTTCCTTGAAGCCACGAACAGTTTCAGCTACTGGAACATAAGATCCTGGTTGACCAGTAAACTGTTCTGCAACGTTGAAGTTTTGTGACAAGAAGAACTGAATACGGCGTGCACGAGCAACCAAAGTCTTTTCTTCGTCAGAAAGCTCATCCATACCAAGGATGGCGATGATATCTTGCAACTCATGATAACGTTGAAGCACACGTTTCACTTCAGCAGCTACTGCATAGTGCTCTTCTCCAACAATTTCAGGTGCCAAGGCACGTGAGCTTGAAGCAAGTGGGTCAACGGCTGGGTAAATCCCCAATTGAACCAATTTACGTTCCAAGTTAGTTGTTGAGTCCAAGTGAGCAAAAGCTGTTGCTGGCGCTGGGTCAGTATAGTCATCCGCTGGCACATAGATAGCCTGGATAGAGGTTACAGACCCCTTCTTAGTTGAAGTGATACGTTCTTGCAATTGACCCATTTCTGTTGCGAGGGTTGGTTGATAACCAACGGCTGAAGGCATACGACCCAAAAGGGCAGATACTTCTGAACCAGCTTGTGTGAAACGGAAAATGTTGTCAATGAAGAGAAGAACGTCTTGACCTTCTACATCACGGAAGTATTCAGCGATTGTCAAACCAGTAAGAGCAACACGCATACGCGCTCCTGGTGGCTCATTCATCTGACCAAATACCATGGCTGTTTTTTCGATAACGCCTGATTCTTTCATTTCCCAGTAAAGGTCATTCCCTTCACGAGTACGTTCCCCAACACCAGTAAATACTGAGATCCCACCGTGTTCTTGGGCAATGTTGTGAATCAATTCTTGGATCAATACGGTCTTACCAACTCCGGCACCACCGAAGAGTCCGACCTTACCACCTTTAAGGTAAGGGGCAAGAAGGTCGATAACCTTTATCCCAGTTTCTAGAATTTCTGAAGAGGTAGACAATTCATCAAAAGTTGGTGCTTTTTTATGAATTGGCTGACGCTCTGCATCTTCACCAAAAGGAGCTTCCAAGTCAATGGTATCTCCCAAAACGTTGAAGACACGTCCTAGAGTTTCTTTCCCAACTGGTACTGAGATTGGACGGCCTGTGTCCAATACTTCCAAACCACGGGTCAAGCCATCAGTTGATTCCATAGCGATGGTACGAATCATACCATCTCCCAATTCCAAGGCTACTTCAAGGACGATTTTTGTTTTTCTTTCGTCATTTTTGTAGACGACAAGTGCATTATTAATCTCTGGTAGTTTCTCACCTGCTGCAAACATGACGTCTACAACGGGACCGATAACCTGAGCAATTTTACCTGAACTCATCTACTTCTCCTATTCTGTATAAGATACTATCGGTTCCTAGTATGACTAGGTCCTAAGTTCATTTCTCTGAGCAATATTGCTTTATTCTAAAGCACTAGCTCCTGCTACGATTTCTGTAATTTCTTGTGTAATCGCCGCCTGTCTGGCACGGTTATACTGGATAGTCAAATCATTGATAACTTTTTTAGCATTATCTGTAGCTGTTTGCATAGCCGTCATCCCTGCCGCATTTTCAGCTGTCTTGGCATCAATTATGGCACCGTAAATCATACTTTCTGCAAACTGTGGCAATAGTTGATCCAAGATTTCTTCACGACTTGTTTCAAGCTCAAATGTCAAGCTGTAGTTATCATCTGCTTCATTTGGGTCCAAGTCGACAATTGGAAGCATCTGCTCCACACGCATTTGACTTGTCAGTGTATTCACGTGGTGGTTGTAACAAACATAGAGCTCATCGAAAAGTTCATTTTGATACATTTCAATGGTTTTTGAAATAATCTTATGAACTTCATCGAAGCTTGGTTGACTGGCTAGACCACGCAATTCATAAATTGGCTGAATACCACGAGCTTTAAAGAAGTCTGCTCCCATACCACCGATACAGATGACTTCGAAATCATCACCTGAAGGATGGTATTCTTGTTGAAGTTCCATGACTGCCTTCAAGATTGAAGAGTTATAGCCTCCAACAAGACCTCGGTCAGATGTAATGACGATATAGCCTGTTTTTTTGACAGGGCGACTAATCAACATTGGATTTGTTGATCCGCCAGCACCATCTCCGTGAAGGATGTCTGTAAGGAGTTTACGGACTTTTTGAGCATAAATCTGGAAGTTGCGTGCAGCTTCTTCAGAACGACCTAACTTGGCTGCAGAAACCATCTGCATGGCGTTAGTAATTTGACTAGTATTTTTCGTTGAGGCGATTTTTGTTTTAATATCATTTAGAGATACTGCCATCTGACACCTCTATTCTTATTGGAAGCTGGATTGGTTGAGAAACTCAGTAATCGCAGCATCCAAGACTGCTTCTTCTGGCAAGTCTTTTGTTTCACGAATAGTTTCCAAAATCTCTGGATGTTGCGCATCAAAGAAGACATGGAATTCTTCCTCAAAACGAACAATATCATCAACTGATATAGTATCCAAGAATCCATGAGTTAAGGCATACAGAATGGTCACTTGTTTCTCAACAGGTAGTGGTTTATGAACTGGTTGTTTCAATACTTCTACAGTACGACGACCACGGTTCAATTTAGCCTGAGTAGCAGCATCCAAGTCTGAACCAAACTTAGTGAAGGCTTCCAACTCTCGGTATGAAGCAAGGTCGATACGAAGAGTACCAGCAACCTTCTTCATGGCTTTAATCTGAGCTGAACCACCAACACGAGATACAGAAGAACCCGCATCAATAGCTGGACGAATACCCGCATTAAAGAGACTATCACTTAGGAAGATTTGTCCATCAGTAATAGAGATTACGTTTGTCGCGATATAGGCTGAGATATCTCCTGCTTGGGTCTCGATAAATGGAAGAGCCGTGATAGATCCACCGCCAAGCTCATCAGATACTTTTGCAGAACGCTCAAGTAGACGGCTGTGAAGGTAGAAGACATCCCCTGGGAAGGCCTCACGACCTGGTGGACGACGGAGCAAGAGAGAAAGTTCACGATAAGCTACCGCTTGTTTAGATAGGTCATCATAAACAATCAACACATGCTTCCCTTGGTACATGAACTCTTCTGCCATAGCAACCCCTGCATAAGGAGCAAGGAATAGCAATGGAGAAGGTTGTGAAGCGGAGGCTGTCACAACGATTGTGTAATCCAAGGCACCGTACTGACGAAGTGTTTCTACTTGTGTACGAACTGTTGATTCTTTTTGTCCAATCGCTACATAGATACAAATCATATCTTGACCTTTTTGGTTCAAGATAGCGTCAATAGCGATAGTTGTCTTCCCTGTTTGACGGTCACCAATGATCAACTCACGTTGCCCACGACCGATTGGAACAAGGGCGTCAATAGCTTTCAAACCTGTTTGCAATGGTTCTGAGACAGACTTACGTTGCATGACACCAGGAGCTGGTGCTTCAACAGGACGAGTCTTATCTGTGTTGATTGGACCCAAACCATCCACTGGACGACCTAGGGGATCGACAACACGCCCAATCAAGCTATCACCAACTGGAACTTCCATGATTTTACCCGTACGACGAATTGTATCGCCTTCACGGATATCTGTAAAGTCCCCAAGGATGATAATACCGACATCTGTTGATTCCAAGTTTTGCGCCATACCATAAGAGCCATTTTCAAAAATCAACAGCTCACCGCTCATGGCATTTTCAAGACCATGAGCACGGGCAATCCCGTCACCGATATAGGTTACAACACCTGTTTCAGTCACATCAAAATTGGGTTTGAAATTTTCAATTTGTTGCTTAATTAAAGCGCTGATTTCTTGTGCGTTAATTGCCAAAAGAACACCACTTTCTATTTCAAATTTTCCTTAACAACTTTAAGTTGTTGTTTAATACTCACATCAATTGTCTTGTAATTGGCAAAAATAACAAAACCACCGATTAAACTATCGTCAATTTTTTCCTTAATGCTACGAACTTTTAGAGACATCTTTTTCTCGATGAGAGGAATTAGTCGTTCTTTCTGTTCACCAGTCAAAGGATGTGCAGACAAAATAGTCACTTCAAAACGATTGGTTTCTTTTTCAAGACGATTCAAGCAATCTACAATCACATCATAAAACAGGTTTGATCTGTGATTGTAAAGTAGAACCTCGATAAAGTTTTGCACTAAAGGTGACACAGAGTCCTGGAAAAAACGAACCGTTTTTTCTTTATCCGACTCATCTACTGCCACCTGAGCTAAAAAAGAAGGTAAGCCTGTTTCTTCAGCTACTTGCTTGATTTGAGACAAGTCTGAAAAAATAGAGTCTTCTTCTCCTTTTTCAATCACCAATTGGACAAAAGGCATGCTGTATTTTTCAATTACCTTTAGAGTCTTTTTGTCCATTAAGCTTCTCCTAGCTGATCGATATACTGATCAATGAGTTCTTTATGGGCCTGACTGTCAAGGTTTTTAGAGAGAATTTTCTCAGCTAGACTGATTGTCAAGTCTGCCACATCTCCCTTAACACTTTGTAAAGCCTCAGCTTTATTTTGAGCAATTTCTTGGTTGGCTTTTTCTTTTAAGCGCCCTGCTTCAAGTTTAGCTTCGGCTAAAATATCGGCTCTACTTTTCTCAGCAGTTCCCTTTGCATTCTCGATAATCGTTTTAGCTTCGGTACGGCTACCTGCTAACTCAGCTTCACGTTTGCTAGCTAGTTCCTCAGCCTTTTTACGGGCTCCCTCGGCACCATCAATATCTGAAGAAATCTTTTCAGCACGTTCATCTAAGATGCTGGAAATATTTCCCCAAGCATATTTCTTCACTAAAAAGATCAATAAAAGGAAGGAACCAGCGATAAGAATAAAGTCACCGATAATGGTACTAATAGTTAAATCCATCTTCTAATCCTCCTCTACTTACTCTTCCCCTTCGTTTATTTTTTTACCAATGTACATTGATGACAACATGGTAAATACATAAGCCTGAATACATGAAATGAAAATTGAAAAGGCTGTCCATAACATGTTTGCGATAAAGGCAAAAGGATACCAATACAAAGCATTTTGTGACAAGGCCAATAGCAATCCAGCTAAGACCTCACCGGCAAAAATATTTCCGTAGATCCGAATCGCCAAGGAAGCAAAATTGGTGAACTCTTCTAAAATGTTCATCGGAGTCATAAAGCCAGGTGTAACAAATGCTTTCAAATATTCTTTAACGCCTCTACGACGAACTCCTTCTACATGAGCGATCAAAGTGATCAATAATGAGAGGGATAAATCGTATCCAAGGTTAGCTGTTGGGGAAGTCCACAAGTTATAACCGTTTGTTGTTTGTACTTTTGCCATTAAGCCAATATTGTTGGCTACCAAGATAAACAGAAATAGAGAAAACAGAAACAAGGAATAGTCCTTGATGTATGATTCTCCAATGTTTGGTTTGGTAAAACCAATCACAAAGTCATAAATCATCTCAAGAGCATTTTGTTTGCCCTTTGGACGGATGGTCATTTTTCGACTTGCCCAGTAGACAAAGGCAAAAACCATCAAAACAGTTACAAGAGACATGGCAAGCAGGGTCAAATCAAAGGATATTGGTCCAATATTAACGGTTGGATTCAAACTTTCTTCCATGGTTTGACACCTCCATTTCTAAATAGAGTTGTCTATTTAATGACAAATGACATCGCTAGGGTTACAAAGAATGTTCCTTCGATAAAGGCAATCCCCATGATCATCAAACTACGCAATTGAGGGATGATATCTGGTTGGCGTGCTGCAGATTTGAACAAACCGTTCATCAAAAATCCTTCTGCAAGAGATACACCCATACAGGCAAGACATAGACCGAAAAATGTTAAATTCATGACGAATTCTCCTTTTTTAAATTAAATTTACCTCCCTAGTTTAGTCCTAAAATTTGCTTTTGTCAACTTTTTACTAGTAATGAAAGCGTTTCGAATCATTTATTTCTAATTTTACGATTTTCAAGACAATTATATAGAAAATTTTATTGTCTTTTCATACCACTTTCGCTACCTTTCCTTGTTTTCTGAAAATAAAAAAAACGAGTTTTACAACTCGGATTTGTCAGTTCTTATCTGAAATAAATTGAGTAATGATTTTGACAAGCTGGATTAAATGCAGCATTACAAAATGGACAAGTGCCCGTCTCTGTATACTCCTCATACGTTAGTGTTTTCCCACAGGATCCACATAAGACAGGTCTATCCTCTTTCAGATTTAAAGGATAGGGAGAAAATATGTGCGACTCCAGTTCATTATGACACTGATAACAGGCATAGTATTTCTGACACTCATAGCACTGAAGTGCTACAATATCCTTATCACTATGGTAATGAACACATCTGCTTTCATGATCTACTAGTAAGCCCTGAGCTTGAACCATTCTTTTTCCTTATCTAGGCACGAACTGTGACGCTTGTCCCATCTTCTTTATAGAGATTGATGAGACCTTCTTTCAAAGCACGTACCATGTCACCAGCTTGAACAGGTTGAGGAACCTTGATAGTCAAAAGTTCCATTGGATTTGGTGCACGATCGATTTTATTTCCTTTAGCATCGTGAAGGTCTTCTATATAAGTCTCAAAATGACGGAAACCTGGACCGTAGAATTCAACTTGGTCACCTTCGTTGATAACATTACGTTGACGAATAGTTGCTGTTTGAGTTGCAGCATCATATGCTACTACTTCAGCAACAAACTTGTATTCTGGGATCTTTCGACGAGCGCCGAACAGTTGTTCATTTTCAGATGGTGTCCCATAGTAGAAACCTGTAGCCAATTCACGTTGGGCAACCTTCCACATTTCATCAATCAAGTCTTGCTTAATAGCTTCAAACTTTTCAGGGCTCTCAAGATAGGCATCAACAGCAGCCTTGTAGCAGTTTGTTACTGTTGAAACATAGTGGATAGACTTCATACGGCCCTCAATCTTAAGACTGTCCACACCATTTTCAATCATATCTGGGATATGGTCAATCATAGACATATCAACCGCAGACATAGAGAATTCTTCAGGAATTTCTCCCTTGAGACTCTTACGTTCCTTACCGAACGGCATATCGTAAAGGTCATATTTCCAACGACAAGATTGTGAACATCCACCACGGTTGGCGTCACGCATGCTCATATGGTTAGAAAGAGTACAACGACCAGAGTATGAGATACACATAGCTCCATGAACGAAGGCTTCAATCTCAACATCGGTACGTTTGCGAATCTCTGCCAATTCTTCCATAGAAACCTCACGCGCCAAAACGACACGAGTCAAGCCAAGTTCTTTCCAGAATTCTAGGGTTTCGTAGTTAGTCGCACTTGCTTGTGTTGAAAGGTGGATTTCAAGCCCTGGTGCTTCTGTTGCTGCAATCATGATCAAGGCTGGATCTGATACGATAACCGCTGCAATCCCAATATCACGTAATTTACGGAACCATTCGCCGGCCCCTTCTTCGTTTCCTTCGTGCATGACCATATTAGCAGCCACATATACCTTAGCTCCATACTTAGCCGCGAACTGTACTCCTTCTTCCATTTGTTCGAAAGTAAAGTTCCCTGCACGGCTACGAAGACCATAGGCCTGACCACCGATAAAGACAGCATCTGCTCCATATTGAACAGCTACTTTTAGTTTTTCAAGTGTTCCTGCAGGTGATAGAACCTCAGGACGTTTCAAAGTTTTTGTCATGTTTTCTCCTATTTGCAATATAAAAGTTTGACACTAATCTTTACCATTTTATAGCAAAAAGGTTCTAAAATCAAGTTTTGATTGATTGTTTAGACAATTTTAATTTTCTTGAAAAGCTAAGCTCAGCGAACTGTTTCTATTTGCCAAGCACCCCAACCTTTAAAACGAATAGCCCCCTTTTGATCCGTTTTGTAAATCGAATTCCCAAATTCATGGTTGTTCTCCCCATTTTTTTCTTTAAATTTTTTCTTCTTGTCTACAGAAACGACAGTGATTTTAGGATGAAATATTTCGAAGACTTCGACATCTGTCTTTTTCTTCGATGCTTGCTGATGAGTTAGCACTACATCTGCTTGGATTTTTGGATAAGACTTGTTCAAGAACTTCTCCTCTATATTTCCAGTGACTAGAAAAGTTTGATTTAGTAGCTTTCCATACATTGCTATTGAGGCTTTACTATCACTGTTTTGATTTTCGATTACTTCTAAACTACTCCCAAAAATAAATAACTGCTCTCCTGTTTTAATAGGACGTACTTTCAAGTTACTTTCCTCTAATTTATCCATAAATTCTCTTTTAGATAGAGTTTCTTCAGTTACTAGAATCTCTCCAAGATTGAAGGTTTTACTAATTTCTAGTAGATGGTCTAGTTGCTTAGGTTCACTATCCGTTAAAACAAGCTGATCAATCTTTGCGACTCCTCTACTTTTTAGATAAGGGATTAGACTACGTTTGGCATTGCTCGTTATGACCTTCTCCTGCCAAGCTTCTTTTTTCTCAACTGCTAACTTTTCACCGACATCCAGTAGTATGGTCTTTCCTGTCATGTCTCTTAGGAAAATGCTACGTCCCTGCTCCATGTCTAGAACTGTGATTTCATTTTCCAGGGGATGTTTGCTTACTAAGAAAAGGGAAACGATAAATAGGATAAGCAAAGGTGCTTTCTTCAAATTTTTACGATAATCATAAATTAGCGCTAAAGAGACTAATAGACATACCAAAACCCAGAGATTCGGTTGACCAAAAACAAAGGGTCTAGTAGATAGCTGAGAAACATAGCGTATGATGTTCTCTAGCCATTCAAAGAGAAAGTTAAACTGGGTAATAGGATATATCCATGACAGACAGAAGAGTATTGATAAAAGTGGTAGCAAGACCATATCAAATAAAAAAGAAAAGACAAAGGTTAAGAGTATGGACCAAGGTTGAAATTCAGAAAAATAGAATGATAAAATCGGCAGAATTCCTAAGGAAATAATAAAGCTTTCTCTAACCAGACCTTTTATCCCTGCTACTTTTTCACCAGTCATGGTCAGGATAAAGGCATAGGCACAGGAGAGCACTCCACCAGCAGTTAGGAAGAAATTCGGCATCACGATAAACAAGACAAGGACTGTCAAAGCAAAATTATCCAGCCCCTTGAAACCATGTTGAGCCAAAAGTTTTTGTAACAGACTTCTAATAACAGAAGCTGAGAACCCTGTCAAACCTGCATAGATCAAAGAAAAGGGATAGGCAAGCCATTTGAACTTCTCTTGCGTCAAACCCAATCGTAAGAGTGACTTTTTAAAAGCATTCATGAAGAAACCAACCTGCATCCCTGACAAAGCAAAAAGGTGAATAATCCCTAGACTGGAATAGAGTTCATTCATTTCCTCAAAATCTGTGTCCAAGTGCCCTAATAAAAGACCTGTCATATAATTACGCATGGGGTCAGGAAATTTCCTTTTTATCCAGACAACTGCTTTTCTCCGCAAGCTGGATAGATTTTCTCCTATATCCCAGCTGGATGTTTTCTTCAATTCGACAATTTCCGATATAGTTAAGGTCTGATAAATCCCCTGTGTTTTGAGATAGTTTCGATAGTCAAATCCAGCAAAATTATTTGCTTCTTGAGGAATAGCTAGCTTTCCTTTTACTACTATCTCATGCAGTTCAGATAACTCTTTAAACCTTTCCTTTTCAACCTCTGACTGGAATTTATAATAGACCTGAAAGAGTCTACCATCAGCCTTCCCACGAAAGGATAAACTATCTCCATTGACCTTGATAGTATCAGGCAAGATTCGTACCGTATTAACGGAGTCAACAAGATGTTGACTCGTTTCTTCTTGTTGCCATTTTTGAAATATAAACCAGCTTCCAAAAAGACCACAAACAAAGAGAACCTTGACCACAGTCTTCCATGGAAATTGGAAAAAGAGGCAGACGAGTAAAAAGACAAAGCCCAAAAGTGCTAAAAAGCTTGCTGAAAAAATTGCATAGTAGAGCCATAGCAAAAGAAAACTGAGATAGATTTTTGGAATTGGAAAGCGACTAATCCACTGTAACATATTCTTTTAACTTTTCTATCGTTTTTGCACCAATACCAGAAACCTTTTTGAGCTCATCAACTGACTTAAACTTACCGTTGGACTCACGATGGTCGATGATATCCTGAGCACGTTTGGCTCCCAAGCCCTTGACTTGTTTCAGCTCCTCTAAACTGGCTTTATTAAGGTTGACTTTCTTATTTTCTTTGGTGTTGGAAGCATTTGACTGCGCCTCTTGACTAGTAGCTTCTTCCTTAGTCGGAACATAGACAAGTGCTTCGTCACTAATTCTCTGGGCAAGATTGATAGACTTACTATCGGCATTATCTGTCAATCCCCCAGCTTTTTGGACAGCATCGTTAATCCGACTTCCTACTGGCAAATCATAGATCCCAGGTGATTTAACAGCCCCTTTGACATCGACAGTAATTAAATCTTGCTCTACCACTTCTTCCTTCTGATTCCCATCCTCCTTTTCATCCGTCGAATCCTTTGAAACAGTTGTAAATTCTGTCTGCAAATTACTTTCTTTAGCAGGTGTTTGAGGGACTGGTTTTAAGAGGAAAAATCCACCCAGGATCAAACCCAAACTAACACAGATGACGATGATTTTATATTCTTTTATTTTCTCGATAAATACTTCCATATTTTCTCCTCTCTTAACTTATTCGTAAGAGAAAGAAAAAACAGTCGAAAAATCTTTTCAACTGCTTACTTATTTGCAAAATAATCTTCCTTGGTTAAGACATAATGGACATCTGTTACGATTCTTCCAGTTTCATTTTT
This sequence comes from Streptococcus sp. CF8_St5-17, assembly GCF_024295665.1. Taxonomy (NCBI): domain Bacteria; kingdom Bacillati; phylum Bacillota; class Bacilli; order Lactobacillales; family Streptococcaceae; genus Streptococcus; species Streptococcus sp. CF8_St5-17. Next base: position 100,357 of record NZ_JANCOU010000002.1, on the reverse strand, counting down.
ATCCATTCTAGCATATGGTTCTTCGTGAGAAAAGCTCATGCCTGATTTCTCCATAACCTTTCCTGATGCAGGATTATCCTTATCATAAAAAGCATCTAACTTATTCATTCCTATCTTTTCAAAAGCCAGTTCAATTACAGCACGATTGGCTTCTGTCGTAAATCCTCGGTTCCAATATTTTTGATTGATAATATAACCAATGGTTGCCTTCTTAAGAACAGTATCCATCTTGTGCAGGTCAATGGTTCCGATAAACTCTCCAGTACTTTTTAGTTCAATTCCCCATCGACCCAATGGATTGGCTAGATAAAACTGGGCAATATTATTCTTGGTTTCCTCTAAACTTTGATTGGTCGGGAAAGTGTAGCGTGTATTTTCCTGATTTGAAGCATACTCAAACATGGCTTCTGCATCATCAAGTGTTACTGGTCTAAGTACTAAACGTTCTGTTTCGATAATTGGATACTTCGCTAGTTTGATAAATAGTGATTCCATGATTGTACCTCCTAAAATAGGTTGGTAAAAGAATAACATAAAAGAAATAAGTTTACAAGTTTTTCTTGCAATTTATAGCGGTTTTATATAAAATAAGAACATCACAAGAAAAGACTGGGTTCTTCCTGTGATGATTTCGTATAAGAACCTAGATGTTAAATAAGGAGCTAATCTCTATGTTAATTGGAATTCCAAAGGAAATTAAAAACAATGAAAATCGTGTTGCTTTGACACCTGCTGGTGTACAGAGTCTTGTTGGTCGTGGTCACCGTGTCATCATTGAAACAAATGCGGGACTTGGATCTGGTTTCGCTGATGCTGACTATGAAAATCAAGGAGCTGAGATTGTCGCAACTGCTGCTGAAGCCTGGGCTGCAGAGTTAGTTGTTAAAGTCAAGGAACCCTTAGCTAGTGAGTACCAGTTCTTGCGTGAGGATTTACTTCTATTTACATACTTGCACATGGCTGCCGCTCCTGAATTGGCAGATGCTATGTTAGCAGCGAAAACAACAGGTGTTGCTTATGAAACTGTACGCAATACTGAAGGTCAACTTCCTCTACTGGTTCCAATGAGTGAGGTTGCAGGTCGTATGGCTGTCCAAATCGGAGCTCACTTCTTGACGAAACAAGCTGGAGGTTCTGGAGTTCTTTTAGGTGGTGTCCCAGGTGTACCAAAAGGAAAAGTAACCATTATCGGTGGTGGTGTCGTTGGTACACACGCAGCACGTATCGCTCTTGGTCTAGGAGCTCAAGTAACTATTCTTGATATCAGTGCTAAACGTCTCTCTGAACTTGAAGATGTCTTTGGTCACCAAATCCAAACACTCATGTCTAACCCATTTAATATCGAAGCAAGTGTGCGTGAAGCAGACGTTGTTATCGGTGCAGTATTGATTCCTGGTGCCAAAGCTCCAAAATTAGTGACAGATGACATGGTTCAACAAATGCGTCCTGGTTCTGTCATCGTAGACGTTGCAGTAGACCAAGGTGGTGTTATTGCAACAGCAGACCGTGTGACAACCCATGATGAGCCTGTCTATGAAAAACACGGTGTTCTCCACTATGCAGTTGCTAACATTCCTGGAGCAGTTGCACGTACTTCTACTATCGCCCTTACAAATGTGACCCTTCCTTATATCGAAGCCTTGGCAGGAAAAGGATTTAAGAAAGCAATCCTTGAAGACGCAGGCTTGCTTGAAGGTGTAACAACTTACCAAGGTCAACTCACAAGTCAACCAGTTGCTGAAGGTTTAGAACGTGACTTCACACCTATCAGTGAACTTGTCTAATAAGAAATTCAAAAAAAAATTAAGAGCAGTTTTTCAACTGCTCTTTTTCTTTATTCTGTTTCTTCTTGATTTTCTTCAGCTTTGACAGGTCGAGGTTCATAGGCTCTGATAATCTGAGCAACAACTGGATGGCGAACCACATCCTTGGCTGAGAAGTGTACAAAGTCGATCTGGTGAATGTTCTTAAGTTTTTCTTGGGCATCAATCAAACCTGATTTAACATTACGCGGCAGGTCTATCTGGCTAATATCGCCATTGACAATCATTTTTGAATTGAATCCAAGACGTGTCAAGAACATCTTCATCTGCATGATAGTTGTATTTTGAGCTTCATCCAAAATGACAAAGGCATCATCCAAGGTACGTCCACGCATGTAGGCCAAAGGCGCAATCTCAATAATTTCTCGCTCCATGAGACGAGTTGTTTGGTCTTTCCCTAAGATCTGATATAAAGCATCATAGACTGGTCGAAGATAAGGATCTACCTTTTCTTTCAAATCACCAGGTAGAAATCCCAAGCTTTCCCCAGCTTCTACTGCTGGACGAGTCAAGATAATACGCTTTACTTGGCCACGTTTGAGGGCTGTAACAGCCAAGGTCACTGCTAGGAAAGTTTTTCCTGTCCCCGCTGGCCCAATCCCAAAGGTAACATCATGGTTCTTAACACTATCTACATAAAGTTTTTGACCCAGTGTCTTTACACGTATCGGCTTACCAGTATTGTCTTTGATAATCTCTTCTTCATAGAGGGCAACAAACTTATCGATTTCATTGTTTCTAACCATATTGATGGCAGTCACCACATCCGGAGTTCCTACTGTCATGCCACGATTGACCAAGACCATCAAGGCTTGAATTACTTGTCGTGCTTCTTCACAAGAAGACTCCTCTCCCAAGACTTGTACAATCTCTGTACGAGCATGGATGATAACATCTAACTCATCCTCCATCAAGCGAAGATGGCGTTCATTGGAACCAAAAAGATGAAATAGGTCATCTGGATGACTTAACTGAATGTCTATTGAATGTTCCTTCAAATAAAGAACCTCTCTAACTCTTTAATTTCTTTTTATTATAGCAAAGGCATTTAGAAATTGCTATCCCTAACACCTATGGTATCTTTAATGTTCTAAATATTCTTGCCAGATACGATCGAAGTCTCCCATATTAAAGGAAAAACTAGCATGTTCTTCTAAAAATCGACTCACCTGATCGAAATCATCCGTATGTTTTGGGAAGGCTGACTCCTCAAAGGCAAGATCCGCTAAAATTGCTTTGGGACTATTACTTTTAGGATTACGCTCTGTCATAAGCCAAGTATAAAATGATTTTCGCATAAGCCTCCCTAAATTAACTCAGTACCAAACTGGTCTTGTTTAATCTTTCCAGCTTTCATTAAACCACCAAGCGCTTTTTTAAATTGACCTTTAGAAATACCAAAGGTAGCCTTGATGTCATCTGGTGATGATTTGTCATTTAAGGTCATAAATCCACCATTACTTTCCAAGTATGTCAGAATCATTTGTGCATCGTTTTCTAACATCTCAAAAGAGCGAGGTTTTAGCGATAGATTAAGAGTTCGGTCAACTTCACGGAAACCAATGACACGCACATCTAACACTTGCCCCAAACGTGGCTCTGCATAGCGCTCACTTGGGTGGATAAATCCAAGCATGTTGTTTTCTGGTAGATAGACAAAAGTTCCTGATAACTTAAGACGATAAACGATTGCAGGCCAGTTCTGATTTTGCATGTTGTTGTATGCTGGACGTGCCAAACGTTGGAAGTCTTCCTGATAAGCCAAAACTCCCCAGATACGGTCTTTCTTGTCTACTTCTAGACGAACATAAAGTTTATCGCCCTTCTTAGGCCAAAGCTCTTTCAGTTCAGGTAGGATATCAAGTGACACAACGATTTCCTTGTCAGGAAGCCCTGTATCAACAAAAACACCCAAATCCTTACGAACCTCTGTTACCGTTCCCCAACCAAATTGATCCTGAGTCGCAGTCACTTCTAGGCTAGTCAAGCGAAGTTTTTGCTTCATATCCGTGTAGGCGAAACCTTTGACCGTATCACCAACTGTATGCTGACCTTCTTCTTTAGCAAGAGCATAGGTTTGACCATCCTTTTGTACAAAGTAAAAACGGTCATTTTCATCGATGATGAGTCCAACGATAAAACTTGCAAGATTTGTATTCATGTTTCCTTCTTTCGAATAAAACTCAGCCAGCAATGCCAACTGAGTTTTTCTGTTTATTTCTTAGACTTCCAAGATTTCTTTTTCTTTATTGGCAGTCATGTCGTCGATGTGTTTAACAGCATCGTCTGTCGCTTTTTGAATATCTTTTTCAAGAGTCTTCAATTCATCTTCAGTGATTTCTTTAGCTTTTTCTTGTTTTTTAGCTTCATCCATAGCGTCACGACGAATATTACGGATCGCTACTTTAGCATTTTCACCAACTTTTTTCACCTCTTTAGCGAGGTCGCGACGAGTTTCTTCTGTAAGAGCTGGGATTACCAAGCGAATAACAGAACCATCGTTAGCTGGTGTAATACCAAGATCTGAAGCGTTCAAAGCACGCTCGATATCCTTCAATGAAGATTTATCAAATGGTGTTACCAACAAGACACGCGCTTCAGGAATTGTGATAGAAGCGATTTGGTTAAGAGGTGTTTCGACACCATAATATTCAACAGTAATACGGTCAAGCAAGCTAGCGTTAGCACGACCTGCACGGATACCACCAAATTCACGAGCAAGTGAGTGGTGAGATTGAGTCATTCTCTCTTTAGCTTTTTCTACAATTGCGTTAGCCATAATTTTTCTTATTCCTTTTCTTCGATATTGTTTGAAACAGTTGTTCCGATATTTTCACCAAATACAACACGTTTGATATTGCCAGGTTGGTTCATATTAAAGACTACCAAGTCGATGTCATTATCCATTGAAAGTGTTGAAGCCGTTGAGTCCATGATACGAAGACCTTTATTAATGACATCACGGTGAGTCAATTCTTCAAATTTAACAGCCGTTTTATCTTTCTTAGGATCCGCATTGTAGACACCGTCTACACCATTCTTAGCCATCAAAATAGCGTCTGCTTCAATCTCGGCTGCACGAAGAGCCGCTGTTGTATCTGTAGAGAAGTAAGGTGAACCAATTCCCGCGCCAAAGATAACGATACGTCCTTTTTCAAGGTGGCGAAGGGCACGTCCACGAATATAAGGCTCTGCTACTTGTTGCATGGCAATAGCTGTTTGTACACGAGTATCAACACCAGCTTGTTGCAACGAATCTGCCATCACAAGAGCATTCATAACTGTCCCAAGCATTCCAGTGTAATCCGCTTGAACGCGATCCATACCAGCTTCTGCTGCAGGTTCTCCACGCCAAAGGTTTCCACCACCGATAACCAAGGCGATTTCAATTCCTAGCTCGTGAACTTCCTTGATTTCTTGGGCCATACTTTGGACGGTTTTGATATCAATACCGACACCACGTTCGCCAGCAAGGGCTTCACCAGATAGCTTGATTAAGATACGTTTATACTTAGGTTCTACCATTTTCTCTCTCCTTTTTTCATCCTACCTATTTTATCACAATTTCAAGGATTTTTATAGTATCATGAGCAATTCTTTCAAAAAAATTAGACAGATAAAAATTTCTCTAAATCAGACAAGGCGCGTTCTGCAATTTTCTCATAACGAGCCTTCTTATCACGAATACGCTCACCTTCTAACTCCTTGATAATCCCAAAGTTGACATTCATTGGTTGGAAATGCTTGCTATCAGCATGAGTGATATAATGAGCTAAACTTCCGATAGCTGTTGTCTCTGGGAAAATAGCCTCGCTTTCTCCTTTAAAAAGACGAGCAGCATTTATTCCAGCAACCAATCCTGAAGCAGCCGACTCAACGTAGCCCTCTACACCTGTCATCTGACCAGCAAAAAAGAGATTTGGCTGTTTCTTAGAACGGTATGTCTGTTCAAGAAGATTTGGCGAATCCATATAGGAATTACGATGCATGACGCCATAGCGAACAAATTCAGCATTTTCAAGACCTGGAATCATTTGGAAGACACGCTTCTGCTCTCCCCATTTGAGGTGAGTTTGAAAACCAACAATATTGTAAAGACTTCCAGCCGCATTGTCTTGGCGAAGCTGTACCACAGCGTAAGGTGTCTTAAACTCCCCATCACGAGGCCCTTTATAGTCTTCTGGATATTCTAGACCAACTGGTTTCATAGGGCCATAGAGCATAGTTTTGATACCACGTTTGGCCATAACTTCAATTGGCATACACCCTTCAAAGTACTTTTCTTTTTCAAAAGAATTAAGGGGTGCTTCTTCTGCATTGACCAAAGCTTCATGGAAATCCATAAACTCTTGCTTGGTCATCGGAGCATTGAGGTAGGCTGCTTCTCCCTTGTCATACCGAGACTTGAGATAGACCTTGCTCATATCAATGGTGTTGACGTCGATAATAGGCGCTGCCGCGTCGTAGAAATAGAAGCCATCGCCGTCATTAAGGGCATGAATTTTCTCAGCCAGGGCATCGCTAGTTAAAGGACCAGTCGCTACAACTGTAATAGCATCTGTTGGCAATTCTGTGATTTCGTCACGAACCACTTCAATTAAAGGGTGATTGGCAATTTTTTCAGTAACCATTTGAGAAAAACCGTCACGATCAACCGCAAGCGCTCCACCTGCAGGAACACGGGTAGCTTCTGCTGATTCTAAAATCACAGAACCAAGACGACGCATTTCTTCCTTGAGGAGCCCGACAGCATTTGTAAGAGCATCCCCTCGTAATGAGTTGGAACACACTAATTCTGCAAAATTATCTGTTTTATGCTGAGGTGTTGATTTGACACCACGCATTTCATAGAGTTTAACTGGAATACCACGCTCTGCGATTTGGTAGGCTGCTTCAGAACCTGCTAAACCCGCACCGATAACATTGATATAAGATTGAGACACGACACTAATACCTCTTTGGGTGGAACATCAGTCCATATCCAAACAAGCTACTGGACTATTTGACACCCACAAATCTTTCTAAATTTTCTTTTACTAGTATAACAAAAAAAGGGAAGAAGGCAAACTTCCCTGTTTAGTCATCCGATTGATTTTCTTCCCATTCATGATAAGCAGCGTAGAGCTGGCTTTTGTTCCACTGATAAATTTTAGCAACTTCCTTAATGGCTTGATTTTTCTTAACACCTTCTTGGATACGATTTTGTATCTCAGAGAATAAATCTTCTTCATCCTTATCTTCAACTTCTAGACTAGCACCTTCTACAATCAGAAGACACTCCCCCTTAAGTGGAGTTTCAGAGATACTTTCCAATAACTCTGAGATTTTCCCCCGTTGATATTCTTCAAAAATCTTAGTCAATTCTCGAACTAAGACAACTGAACGATCACCGTAGATCTCTAACATATTTTCTAGGGTATCAGCCACACGATGTGGAGATTCATAGAAAATCTGAGTCTCAGGATAATCTTTTTTTGATTCGAAAAACTGCTTTTGTTGTCCCGATTTTCGAGGTAAGAATCCATAAAAAATGTGGGGTTGTGGAGCTAAACCACTGGCAATCAAGGCAGAAATTCCTGCGCTAGCACCTGGAACTGTGACAACTGCTATATCTTCTTCAATTGCCGCCTTGACTAAATCATGACCTGGGTCAGAAATGCTAGGTAGACCAGCATCCGATACCTGAGCGATATTTTGACCTTGTTTCAACAAACCAATCAAATCAGGAATCTTTTCCTTGGCATTGTGCTCATGAAAACTAATTTGTTTGGTTGAAATATCGAAATGCTTCAGCAATAGACCAGTATTACGAGTATCCTCGGCAGCAATCCAATCAACTTCTTTCAAAGTCTGAATAGCACGAAAGGTCATATCTTCTAGATTCCCAATCGGCGTTGCAACAAGATATAACTTACCATATGGTGACTGCCCTTTAAAACTTTTTTGAATCTGCATGCTTACTCCCTAAACAACAATTCATCACAAAACATACATTCTGCATCTTGTTCACGACGTTGGCCATAAAAGTCGCGACACACATGAAAACCGTCGTCATAGATTCGGCTCACGTTTTCTCTAACATGCTTGGTCTTAGTTGGAGCTGTTTCTTCCTCCTCACTCAAGCGCTCTCTCAGTTTATCGTTCTCTAAACGAAGAGCTGTATTCTCTTCTACAACACTCTTGAGATTTTTTTTGATGGCTTCGACATCTGCCAAGGTTGCCAACAACTGTTGAGAAAAATCATCTAAGGCATCAAATAATTCTTTCTTGTTCATGAACAGCCCTTTCTTTTTCTGTTTTCATGTTCATTTTATTGTAAAACTAGGTATTCCAAAGAATTCTGGAAAGACACATTTGCTTTCCACATTTTTCTGGCTTCGAGAAGGTTTTGCAATATTGTACGTGCTGCATTTTTTTGAATCTCTTGGCCTGCTAAAACTTCTAAAATTCTAAAGACTTGGTCTTGTTTTTCTTTGTCATCTGCTAAGCTAGCTAATTTTGCAACCTGTAAATAAGATTCCTTTTTCCCAGACTCCAACCAGCTATAGAATCGTTCACTTTCTTCAAGTAGAGTCCAAAAACTTGTTTGATTTGTCAGCTTTTCGGCTTCTGTTTGCGATTGACTAAACTCAGCTAAAAGCCTTGCTTTATTTTTGACCAATCCTGCTTGTTCAAGTTGATTCCTAAGGCTTTCGACTTGCTTCTTAAATTGGAAAATTTGAGTCCGACTTCGGATAGTTGGTAACATCTGCTCTTGATCATTGGTTAAAAAGAAAATATAGATTTCACTTTGCGGTTCTTCAATGACCTTTAGTAGTGAATTGGCGGCATTGGCATGCATTTTTTCTGCTTGTTCAATAATAAAAACCTGACGTTGATTTTCGATTCCTGATTGAGAAAACTGGCCAACTAATTCTCGGATTCGTTCCGTTTTAATGATTTGATTCATCGGACGAATAATGGTGACATCAGGAAATTCTTCCTGATCAATCAACTTACAATTTCGGCAAGACTCGCAAGGTAAGACACCTTGCTTTTCTGTACAGAACAAACTCTTAGACAGAAATAAGGCCATATCCATGCTTCCGAAATAGCCTGAAAAGAGAAAGGCATGATTCAGCTGTCTTTGTTCTAAGATGTGAACAAAACGGTCAAATTGCTGGGGTTGACAAGCTCTTAATTGCTCTTGATTCATTCTGTCAGCCCCATTCTGTCAAATAAAACTTGTTTAGTATTTTCAACCACTTGATTTAGTGGTAAACTCGCATCGATTTTAACAATACGCTCACCTTCTTTCTCAAGAAGAGAAAGATAGCCTTGACGAACTTTTCTGTGCAGGTCTAAACCTTCCAAATCTAAACGATTGACTTCGCGATCGCTGTTTGCCGCGATTCTTTCAAGCCCCTTTTCTACTTCAATATCAAAATAAAGTGTCAAATCCGGCTTGAGACCATCTGTCGCAAATTGATTGAGCCAATCAATAGCTTCAATATCTAAACCACGTCCAAAACCTTGATAAGCAACGGAACTATCAATAAAACGATCCACGATGACCAGTTTCCCTGCTGCAAGTGCTGGTAAGACCTTTTCCACTAGGTGTTGTCTACGACTAGCAATATAGAGTAGAAGCTCTGTCTTGGCATCCATTTGAGTATGACTAGGATCTAAAATAACTTCTCGAATCTTCTCACCAATCAATACGCCGCCTGGTTCACGTGTTGTTAAAACCTCTATATTTTTCTCTTCTAACACTGGAAGTATAGCTTCAAGCACACTCGTTTTACCAGCTCCCTCTGGCCCCTCTAGAGAGACTAAAAATCCTTTTGACATGACGAACTCATTTCTTTTTTTCTTCCTTCTATTTTATCAAAAAAAGAGGCATTTGTGAAAAGCTTTTTAACCTAATAAAAATTTATTCTGAAAAACTAGGATATACATTCGTTAATAAAGTAGAAAATTATTTAATTAAGTTTCTATATTCGTAATCAACTACCATACTGTCTTATTTTGTCTTTGTATAGCTAGAAAAAAAGAACCTTGCATAGCAAGATTCTTTTAATGTCTGACTTAAATAATTGTTCTTCTGGGAACTAAATCGAATTAAGCTTCGATTTCTGTAACCATACCTGAACCAACAGTACGTCCACCCTCACGGATAGAGAATGTAGTACCTTGTTCTACGGCGATTGGGTGGATCAACTCAACGTCGATTGTCACGTTATCACCTGGCATTACCATTTCAGTACCTGCTGGAAGTTCGATTGAACCTGTAACGTCAGTAGTACGGAAGTAGAATTGTGGGCGGTAGTTGTTGAAGAATGGAGTGTGACGTCCACCTTCTTCTTTAGTAAGGATGTAAACTTCACCTTTGAATTTAGTGTGTGGGTTGATTGAACCTGGTTTAGCGATAACTTGTCCACGTTCGATTTCGTCACGTTGAACACCACGAAGAAGGACACCTACGTTATCTCCTGCAAGACCTTCGTCAAGTTGTTTACGGAACATTTCAACACCAGTAACAACTGCTTTTGAAGTTTCTTCTTTGATACCAACGATTTCGATTTCGTCGTTGACACGAACAGTACCACGGTCGATACGTCCTGAAGCAACTGTACCACGTCCAGTGATTGAGAATACGTCTTCGACTGGAAGAAGCAATGGTTTATCAGTGTCACGTTCTGGTTCTGGAATGTACTCATCAACAGTGTTCATCAATTCCATGATGATGTCTTCGTATTTAGAGTCACCTTCAAGAGCTTTAAGAGCTGAACCTTGGATAACTGGAAGATCGTCACCTGGGAAGTCGTATTCTGAAAGAAGGTCACGGATTTCCATTTCAACCAATTCAAGCAATTCTTCGTCGTCAACCAAGTCGATCTTGTTCATGAAGACGATAAGGTGTTTAACACCAACCTGACGTGAAAGAAGGATGTGCTCACGAGTTTGTGGCATTGGTCCGTCAGTTGAAGCTACTACAAGGATAGCTCCGTCCATTTGAGCGGCACCAGTGATCATGTTTTTAACGTAGTCCGCGTGTCCTGGAGCGTCGATGTGAGCGTAGTGACGTTTTTCAGTTTCGTACTCAACGTGCGCAGTGTTGATAGTGATACCGCGTTCGCGTTCTTCTGGAGCAGCATCGATAGACGCATAGTCTTTAGGTTGGTTAACTGCTGAAGGCAAGCGACGTGCCAAAACAGTTGTGATAGCTGCAGTTAGGGTAGTTTTACCGTGGTCAACGTGTCCGATAGTACCAATGTTAACGTGTGGTTTACTACGATCGTATTTTTCTTTTGCCATTTGAGTAAAAGCCTCCAATAAAATATATTTTATAGATAGACAGTAGGCAATACAGTCTAACTTTCCTTACTATTTTATCAAATTTTAGCTAAATTGCAAGTGTTTTACAAAGATTTTGTGAATTATTCTTATTCTTCTTCTCGGTACTCGATTTATTGATAAAAGATAAAAAAAGAAACAGATGAATCTGTTTCTTTTTGAAAATCTTTATTTTTCTTGTACTTCTTTATGTTTTTCATAAAGTCGAACTAGGAATTTGGATATTTCTTTGAGAATCGAGTAGGTAGGAACGGCAACAATCATACCAACGACACCATAGATATTACTTGATAACAATAACAGGACGAGAATTGTAATCGGATGAACCTTCATGACACCACCCACAATTCGAGGGTATAGGATATTCCCATCTACTTGTTGGATAATCAGCATATAGATAACTGCTATTATCATCTTTTGTGGATCCGTAAACAGATTTGAAATAATCATCGGGATTAATCCAATACTCGGTCCAACATAAGGAATCAAATTGGCTAAACCAGAGAAAATAGCAAAGACTAATGCATATTTCAAGCCAATCACACTATAACCGATAAAGGCCAAACACCCAATAATAAATGCATCAATGGATACTCCACTTATGTAACGGGAAATAGTTGCATTCAAGTTTGTTATCAAACCAGATATATTGAGTTTGTCTCGTTTTAAAATAGTTCTTTCTAGCATCGGTAAGAATTTATGACCATCTAAAAGGAAATAAATCAAGAAAACCGGTGTCATAATAATAATTAAAACAGTGCTAACCAAAGCTGAAAGAACACTTCCAACACTGTTTGTTACACTATTTAAGATATTCTGTAAAATATCGATGTAAGAAAGATTTAATTGTCGGATTGTTTGTTGAATATCTAGCTCTTGGAAAGCAGGATATTTTGATAATTCTATTACTAAATCTTGGAGTCGACCATAAATACCTTGGCTAGAATTGATCAAACTACTCAACTGATTAATCAAAATCGGTAAGAGATATACTACACCTATCACCAGAGAACCAAAGAGAACAAAAAGTGTCAACAAAATCCCGATAATTCGGTTGATTTTACACTCTTTCTCTAAAAAGATAACAATTGGGTTGGTTAGGTAATACAGAAATCCTCCTAATAAGAAGGGAATCATGATTGTATTTATGACACTTACAAATGGTGTAATAATAGCACCCATTTCTCTCCATAGGTAGAAAATAAGGGTTATTAATAATATCTCAGTGGTCCAGAAGAATAATTTATTTCTCCGAAACATAAGCCACCTCCTCTTTTTCCTATTTTACCATATTTCGAAAAAGATTGATAACCTACATTATAAAAACAAGAATATTTTTTGTCTTTATGATAGAATACAATTACTATGAAGAAATTATTTTTAACATTCCTAACACTTATTTCATTTGGTTCGGCTACTACTGTTTTTGCTAAGGATTTTGATGTTGCTGCAAAACACGCCATCGCTGTTGAAGCTAATACTGGTAAGATTTTATATGAAAAAGATGCTACTCAACCTGTAGAAATTGCCTCTATCAGTAAGTTGCTAACTGTTTACTTGGTCTATGAGGCCCTAGAACAAGGTAAAATCACTCTTTCTACTCCGGTAGAAATTTCAGATTATCCCTACCAGTTGACAACCAATTCTGCGGCAAGTAACGTTCCTATGGAAGCTCGTAACTATACTGTTGAAGAGTTGTTAGAAGCAACATTGGTAACTAGTGCCAATAGTGCAGCTATCGCGTTAGCAGAAAAGGTTGCTGGATCGGAAAAAGACTTTGTAGATATGATGAAAGCCAAACTTCTTGAATGGGGAATTCAAGATGCTACCGTCGTCAATTCAACTGGTCTAAATAATGAAACTCTTGGAGATAATATCTATCCAGGTTCTAAGAAAGACGATGAAAACAAATTGAGTGCTTACGATGTTGCTGTTGTAGCTCGTAATCTGATTCTCAAATATCCTCAGGTCCTAGAAATTACCAAGAAACCTTCATCTACTTTCGCAGGAATGACCATTACTTCTACTAACTATATGTTAGAAGGAATGCCTGCTTATCGTGGTGGTATTGATGGTCTTAAGACTGGAACAACTGATAAAGCAGGAGCATCCTTTGTCGGTACAACTGTTGAAAAAGGCATGCGTATCATTACTGTTGTCCTTAACGCTGACAACCAAGATACCAACCCTTACGCTCGTTTCACAGCAACTTCAGCTCTTTTAGATTATATCTCATCCAATTTTGCTCTTCAAACAATCGTTAACCAAGGGGAAAGCTATCAAGATAGTAAATCTCCAATTTATGACGGAAAGCAAGATACTGTTACAGCAGTCGCTAAAGAAGATATAAAAATTGTCCAACGTCTCGGTAGTCGCGCACAGTCATCTATTACTTACACACCTGATAGAACTGAGCATGCTGCACCACTTGAGGCAGGTACAGTGGTTGGTCATCTGACTTATGAAGACAAAGACTTAGTTGGTCAAGGTTATATTACTACTGATAATCCAACCTTTGATATGGTTGCTGAAAAAAATGTTGAAAAAGCTTTTTTCTTAAAAGTATGGTGGAATCGTTTCGTTCGATTTGTAAATGAAAAATTATAAAAAAAAATCGCGAGAAATCGCGATTTTTTCTTTATTGATTTTTTGATAGTGTAGAGTTTTTATAGCCATAAGTAAAGTAAATAATAACTCCTACTGCTAAGGCTAATACAAATGCTATCCAAGTTTCAAGAGTATATTGAAGCATGAAGGACAGACAAATCAGAATCGATAAGATTGGTAGAAAAGGAACCAAAGGCGTTTTAAATTCTCCCTCTTTGGGCATACCCTTGTCTTTTCTCAGTTTGATAATCCCGTAGGCTAGGAGAATAAGATAGGCTAAGGTGCAGATATTGAGAAAGGCTGCGATACTTGCCAGTGGGAAAATTCCCGCTGCAATCGCTGAAACAAGACCTGTTAAAATGGTCGCATTCTTAGGGACACGACTGGTCTTAGTCACTTGTTTGAAACTCTGAGGCATGAGCCCATCACGTGCCAAACTATAAATCATTCGTGACAAGGCGTAAGTCATGGAAATACATACCGTAATCAAAGTAAAAATTGCAACGAGTGAAACATAATTAGCTGCCCAACCAATACCGATACTTCTCAGAGCAAAAGCCACTGCATCATCAACATTGAGCTTACTATAGTGAACGATACCAGTTAATATTAAGGTAACCATGGCATAGAGAATGGTTACAATGGTCAAGGATAAAACAATCCCACGTGGAATATTCTTTTGTGGATTTTGAATTTCATCAACAGCCATGGAAATAGACTCGAAACCTAGAAAACCAAAGAACATGAGTGAAGCTCCTGCCATAATCCCTGTGCTTCCACCGTAAATTTGACCAAAACCAAATGGAGCAAAGTCCGACCAGTTCTCAGGCTTGATATACCAGACTCCAACTAAGATGAATAAAGCAAGAGCAGAAAATTTCAAGACTACTAGAATCGAATTAAAACGCAAAGCTGTTTTCGAATTTAATAAGACAAGACCAGTAACGAGAAGTATGACTAAAATTGGCAGGAGATCAATATAGCTACCTTGTGCTGGGTTAAACGTCCCATTTAGAGCTTGGGGCAGAGAAATTCCATAATGGCTAAGCAAACCTTTAAAATAGGCAGCCCAACCAGATGCTACACCAGAGACTGCTGTCATAAATTCCATAATGGTTAGCCAACCAGCTATCCAAGCTGGAAATTCTCCCAAAACCACATATAAATAACTATACGCCCCACCAGTTGCTGGTACACGAGATGCAAACTCCGCAAAAAAAAGAGCAGATAAGGAAACACAGATAGCTGAGATTACGATAGAAACAACAAGGGCTGGACCTGCTAATGTAGCTGCAGCTGTTCCTGTAATGGTAAAGATACCTGTTCCCACCATAGCACCAATTCCCAAGAGAATTAAATCCCATAGTTTTAAATGACGATACATTTCAGTTTTACCTAGACTTACGTCCTTGGTTCTAAAAATATTCATAATTCATCTCCACTTACAATAATTGTTTTATTTTACCATAAAAAATGGAATTTGTGAATATTTATAAAATTGTATATAAAAAAACTGAACAAATTCATATTTGTTCAGTTTTTATTTATAATGTTTATCCGACAGATCCTTCCATTTCATAGCTAATCAAGCGGTTAAGCTCAACTGCATATTCCATTGGTAGTTCTTTGGTGAAGGGCTCTACAAATCCCATGACAATCATCTCGGTTGCCTCAGATTCTGACAAGCCACGACTCATGAGATAATAGAGTTGTTCTTCTGAAATCTTAGAAACCTTAGCTTCGTGTTCCAAAGCTACTTGTGAGTTGTGGATTTCATTAAATGGAATGGTATCTGATGCTGACAAGTCATCCATGATAATGGTATCACACTCAATGTGAGAAACAGATTTCTTAGAGTTCTTGTTAAAGGTTACTTGTCCACGATAGTCAACCTTTCCTCCACCTTTAGCGATGGATTTAGACACGATTGACGAGCTTGTATGTGGTGCACTGTGAATCATCTTAGCACCAGTATCTTGGTGTTGCCCTGCATTGGCAAAGGCAATCGAAAGCATAGTTCCACGCGCACCTTCTCCATCAAGGTAAACAGATGGGTATTTCATGGTTGTTTTGGCACCTAAGTTTCCATCAATCCACTCAACAGTCGCATCTTTCAAGGCTTTTGCACGTTTTGTTACCAAGTTATAGACATTATCAGACCAGTTTTGGATGGTTGTATAACGCATGTAAGCTCCGTCCAAGGCAAAGATTTCTACAATGGCAGCATGTAAGCTATTGCTTGAATAAGTAGGTGCTGTACATCCTTCAACATAGTGGACACTTGCTCCCTCATCAACGATGATTAAGGTACGTTCAAACTGTCCTGTATTTTCATTGTTGATACGGAAGTAGGTTTGTAGGGGAATATCAACTTTCACACCTTTAGGAACATAAATAAAGGTTCCACCTGACCATACTGCTGAGTTGAGTGCAGCCAACTTGTTATCAGTCGGAGGTACTAACTTCGCAAAGTATTGTTTAAACAAGTCTGGGTACTCTTTGAGGGCAGAATCTGTATCTGTAAAGATAATTCCTAACTTCTCAAATTCTTCCTTCATGTTATGGTAAACCACTTCTGACTCATATTGGGCAGAAGCTCCAGCTAGATAAGCACGCTCAGCTTCAGGAATCCCGATACGTTCAAAGGTTTCCTTAATCTTTTCAGGTACATCATCCCATGAACGAGCTGGTTTATCAGATGGTTTTTGGTAGTAAATCAAGTCATCAAAATCAATCTCTGACAAGTCTGCTCCCCAAGTTTGCATAGGCATTTTTTTAAAGGTTTCGTAAGATTTCAATCGGAATTCTAACATCCACTCAGGTTCACCCTTAGCAGCTGATAGCTCACGAATGACAGCTTCGTTCAATCCTTTTCCTGTCGATAGGACAGGCTCTACATCGTCATGGAAACCAAATTTATATTCACCAAGATCAATTGGTTTTGGTTCTACTCTTTCTTCAGCCATAATATCCTTTCTTTCATTCTTTATTTCTAGTGATTTATAAGACAAAGAAAGCTTGTCTTATTTGTTTTCTTGGTCTTCAATTGTTTTTTTAAGGGCATTCCAAGCTAGGGTTGCGCATTTAATTCGTTGAGGGAATTTAGCAACTCCTGATAAGAAAGCTGCATCTCCAAGTTGATCTTGACGCTCATCCTTTTGACCTTGAACCATTTCAGAAAAGATGGTTGCAAGCTCTAAGAGTTCTTGCTTGGTCTTTCCTAAGACTGCATCTGTCATCATACTAGCAGAGGCAGTTGAAATCGTACAACCAGAGTTTAGAAAAGCGATATCTTCCAAACGATCATCTGCATCAAACTTGACAGAGAGATTAATGACATCACCACAGGTTGGATTGTTAAGACTGATTTGTTCAGCATCTTCCAACCTACCTTGGTGATGGGGATTTTTCGAATGATCCGCTACCACTGCCATATAAAGGCTATCTAGTTTAGAAAGTGCCATTGAAAAACTCCTTTGTCTTTTGTAGGGCATCTACCAACTTGTCGCAATCAGCCTTGGTGTTGTAGATATAAAAACTAGCGCGAGCTGTTGCTGGAACATCCAAATATTGAAGCAAAGGTTGCGCACAATGGTGACCCGCACGAACTGCTACTCCTTCATAATCCAGAGCAGTTGCAAGGTCATGAGGATGAAGATCGCCAAGGTTAAAGGCAACGACACCTGAACGTTGTGCCAAATCTTGCGAACCGTAAATGGTCAAACCTTCAATTGCCTGCAATTTTGGAAAGACGTATGCAATCAATTCCTGTTCATGGGTTTCAATGGCATCCATACCAATCTTTTCAAGATAATCCACGGCAGCTGCAAGTCCAATAGCACCAGCCATATTGGGAGTTCCTGCCTCGAATTTCCAAGGCAATTCCTTCCAACTAGCAGATTGCTCGTAAACAAAATCAATCATCTCGCCGCCAAATTCTACTGGAGACATTTGCTCAAGATACTTTTCTTTGCCATAAAGGACACCGATACCAGTCGGACCAGCCATCTTGTGACCTGAAAAGGCAAAGAAGTCCACATCCAAATCCTGTACATCAATCTTCATATGAGGTGTAGACTGAGCACCATCCACCACCATAATAGCTCCAACTTCATGAGCCATTTGTGTGATTTCTTTGATAGGATTAACCACTCCAAGAACGTTTGATGTGTGAGCTAGTGAAACAAATTTAACTTTGTCAGTCAATTTAGAACGCAAGTCATCCATATCCAGAGCTCCATCTTTGAGATAGACATAAACAAGCTCTGCCCCAGTCTTTCGGCAAGCTTCCTGCCATGGAATAATATTGGAATGGTGTTCCATGACTGAAATCAAGACCTGGTCTCCCTCAGTCAAGATTTCTTCAGCAAAACGCGCCACCCAGTTGAGACTGGTCGTAGTTCCTCTAGTGAAGAGTACTTCCTTTGTCGAACCAGCGTTGATGAACTTACCAATGGTTTCACGAGCGGCTTCATATGATGCTGTCGCTCTCTCAGCCAAGGTATGAACACCTCGGTGGACATTGGCATTGTCCTGTTCATAGTAGCGATTAATGGCTTCCAGAACAGCTAGTGGTTTTTGTGTCGTCGCAGCATTATCCAAATAAACAAGAGGTTCGTCATTAACAATCTGATCTAAAATTGGAAAATCCTTGCGAATCACTTCTGCATCTAACATAGGCTTCCCCTTAGCGTTTTGACAATTTTTCTTCGATCGTCGCAATCATTTCATCACGAACTTCCTTGACAGGAATCTCAACGATTACAGATCCAAGGAAACCACGAACAACCAAACGTTCTGCAGTTGCCTTGTCTAATCCACGGCTCATGAGGTAGTACATGTCTTCCGGATCAACTTGACCAATAGAAGCCGCGTGACCTGCAGTGACATCATTTTCATCAATCAAAAGAATTGGGTTAGCATCTGAACGCGCTTGGTCTGAAAGCATCAGAACACGGCTTTCTTGTTGGGCATCTGCTCCCTTAGCACCCTTGATGATGTGGCCAATACCATTGAAAGTCAAAGTTGCTTTTTCAAGGATAACCCCATGTTGAAGGATATTACCGATAGAGTTGCAACCATAGTTAGTTACTCGAGTATCAATCCCCTGTACCTGACGACCGCTTGAAAGTGCTACAACTTTCAGGTCTGCATGGCTACCATTACCAATCAAGTCACTATCAAAGTCAGCAACGACATTTCCTTCGTTCATGACACCGATAGCCCAGTCAATACTTGCATCGTTGCCTAATTTACCACGGCGGCTAATGTAGGCAGTGACATTCTCACCAAGACGATCAATTGCAGCAAATTTCACTTGAGCACCAGAACGTGCAATCACTTCAACAGTGATATTAGCAGTCGCCTTAGCACTACCCTCACCGCGTGATTCTAAACGTTCGAGGTAGCTGATTTTAGAGTTTTTACCTGCAATGATCAGAATATGCTTGTTAAATGGCACATCACTATCACTATCTTGGTAGAAAATTCCTTCGATTGGTTCTGTGATTTCGACATTGTCTGGAATGTAGAGAACAGCGCCACTATTAAAGTAAGCTGTGTGGTAGGCTGCCAATTTGTCATCGTCGTATTTTACTGATGACATGAAAAATTCTTCTACGAGTTCTGGAATTTCTTCTAGAGCCGAATGGAAGTCTGTAAAGATCACCCCTTGCTCAGCCAACTCAACTGGAATTTGTTCGAAAACAGTTTGAGTTCCAACCTGCACCAATTTCAAGTGATTATCTAAAGCAGTGAAATCAGGAACATTTGCTGATGGTTCACTTTCCGTGATGGTTCCATCACCAAGATTCCAACGGTGAAATTTTACACGCTCAATGACTGGCAATTCCAAACTCTCAATCTTATCAAAAGCTTTTTGACGGAGGTCTGACAACCAGCTTGGTTCAGCGTGCATTTCTGAAAAAAGTTTAATAGTTTCTTTAGTCATTTACTTCTCCTAAAAGATACGAGGGAATTACAATTCTTCCTTGTAGTCATAGCCAAGTTCTTCAGCTAGTTTCGCGTATCCTTCACGTTCCAAGCGTGCAGCCAATTCTGGACCACCAGAAAGAACAACACGACCTTCCATCATAACGTGTACCACATCTGGTGTGATATAGTTCAAAAGACGTTGGTAGTGAGTAATGATCATAGCACCAAAACCTTCACCACGCATAGCATTCACACCTTTAGAGACAACTTTAAGGGCATCAATGTCAAGACCAGAGTCAATCTCATCTAAGAGGGCAAAAGTTGGTTCCAACATCAAGAGTTGAAGAATTTCGTTACGTTTTTTCTCACCACCTGAGAAACCTTCGTTGAGGTAACGCTCTGCCATTTCTTCTTTCATGTTGAGCAATTCCATTTTTTCGTCTAACTTAGTGATAAATTCACGAACTGAAATCTTCTCATCATCTTCTTTACCAGCATTCATAGCTGCACGAAGAAACTCAGCATTTGTAATCCCAGGAATTTCTGATGGATATTGCATGGCAAGGAAAAGTCCCATACGCGCACGCTCGTCCACTTCCAATTCAAGGATGTTTACACCGTCAAACAAGACTTCACCTTTAGTGACCTCATAGTTTGGGTTCCCCATAATAGCAGCTGAAAGAGTAGATTTACCGGTACCATTTGGTCCCATGATAGCTGCAATTTCTCCTGTTTTAAGAGTCAGATTGACCCCTTTTAAAATTTCTTTTCCTTCAATTTCAACGTGAAGATCTTTGATCTCTAATACTGGCATGATTGTTCCTTTCTTTTCATCCTTTTTACTGTATTTACCTGAAATTTAA
This sequence comes from Streptococcus sp. CF8_St5-17, assembly GCF_024295665.1. Lineage (NCBI taxonomy): Bacteria > Bacillati > Bacillota > Bacilli > Lactobacillales > Streptococcaceae > Streptococcus > Streptococcus sp. CF8_St5-17. Next base: position 79,794 of record NZ_JANCOU010000002.1, on the reverse strand, counting down.
CCTTTTTAAATCCCTAGAAAAACACGGTAAAATGTCAATAAATATACCTTAATAGTATAACAAAAAAAAGCCTAAAAGGCTTTGATTTTGTCTAGAAGCTAGGAGCTACTTCTTCCCTTGAAAATGATTATCTATAGCGCTCACAATTTTACCCATGATATAACTCACGCGAAAATTTCTCAGGATCAAAATAGCCCAAAGCAAGGCCACGATATACCGTTGCTCCATGATGGATTCATTAAAGAAATAAGTCTCAGCAGCAGTAAATAAGGCCATGATAATAAATTGTTGTCTATTCATAGTCTTTTACCACAACTTCCTTTTAGTCTTCTGCTATGGTCACTTTATCTGCTAAAAATTCAAAGCCTTGAGGAAGTATGGATTCTTCGGGTTCTTCCTTATTGACCTGTTCTTGAGAACCTTTAGCTCTGCTTGAAAATGCAGCTCGAACTTCCTTCCATTCATCCATAGAAATAGCAAGAATCTCTGGAGAAAATCCAGCAGCACGACTAAGAATATTGCCAAACATGGTGTTGAGATTGTCTCGTTTCATGGTTTGACCAGCATTGAAATTCGATTCAAAAGCCAAAATCGCATGATGTTCATTTGCTGCAACAGGTTGAGAACCAGCTAAAAGCGCCTTGTCTGGTCCCGATAAGCTTTCGATGACTTCTCCCCAAGCATTCTGAAGACGGATTAAGTTTTGACGAGCTAAGTCTGGATTTTCTACCGCTTCTTGAAGAATAGACTGCACCTTGTTTCTATCTACACGATAGATGGACTTACTGTTAGTCGGACGACTTGGTGTAGAAGCAGTTTGTTTAGGATTAGAACCAACATTGGCAAGAGCTTGTTTCAAGCGTGCAACTTCTTCTCGAAGAGAAAATAGCTCTTCAGCCACTTCACCTGAAAGTTCTGATTGAGAATCAATTTCTGCTAAACGAATGGTCATCATTTCGGCATAAATTTTAGGTTGTAGGCTAGCCTTAATATCAGCTAGACTTCTAGTAGCAAGACTAATCATCTCAAACAAGACATCCTGCGGAAGAGCTAAGTTTCTCTCAAATACATCACTATGGTGAGTATTTTCTCCACCTGCTTGAACAATTAAGATATCACGTAGGTATTGTAGTAAATCGACTACAAAACGTGTCATGCTCTTCCCATTCTCAAAGATTAAGTCCAGATTTTCTAAGGCAGCTGTTACATCCTTTTGAGCTAAAGCAGCCACGTAATGATCTAAGGCACTTAGACTAATAGTACCTGTAATTTCTTCTGAGACTGCAGTTGTCAATGTAGCTTCTTGGGTTAAGCTTAATGCCTGGTCTAGAATTGACAAGGCATCCCGCATCCCACCTTCAGCTCGTCGAGCAATAATTTCAACAGCTTCTGTCTCGTAATCAATTCCTTCTTTTTCCAAAATCTGGAAGATATGATCACGAATATCTTGAGTCTTAATGGACTTAAACTCGAAGCGTTGAACACGAGACAAGATAGTTGCAGGAATTTTATGCAACTCTGTCGTTGCCAGAATAAAAACGACATTTGGAGTAGGTTCTTCCAGTGTTTTCAAAAGAGCATTAAAGGCACCTGTTGAAAGCATATGGACCTCGTCAATGATATAGACCTTATACTGAGCTATACTTGGAGCATAGGTTGATTTATCACGGATATCACGAATTTCATCAACCCCATTATTAGAAGCAGCATCCATTTCGATAACGTCTTCTAAACTTCCTTCCGTTACCGCTTGACAGATATAACAGTTATTACAAGGTTCTCCCCCTACTTGATTAGGGCAGTTCATAGCCTTGGCAAATATTTTGGCTACACTGGTTTTACCAGTTCCACGAGGCCCTGAAAATAGGTAGGCATGACTAATCTTATCCTGCTCCACAGCCTGTTTAAGTGTTCGAGCAATAACATCCTGGCCTACTAACTGTGAAAAATTTTGACTTCTATATTTTCGATAAAGCGCCTGATACATTATGCTTTCTCCTCAAACATTGAAAATTTCCATTCTGTTTTATCTAGTAAAATGGACACAAACTCTTCTAAATAGCGTTGATCAATTTCATCATAATCATCTACATGAGATGAGTCCAAATCTAATACACCCAGAAGCTGTCCATTTTTTTCCATCGGAAGTACGATCTCGCTACGAGCACTACTATCACAAGAAATATAATTTGGATAAGTCTTCACATCAGCAACGATAACCGTTTGACGGCTAGCCGCAGACTCTCCACAAACGCCTTTCCCAAGTGGGATTCTAACACATGAGATTCCACCTTGAAAAGGCCCTAAAATAAGCTCATTCCCGTCATATAAATAGAAACCTGCAAAGACAGTACGAGGGAAGTTCATTTTTAAGAGAGCACTGGCATTTGATAGATTAGCCAACACATTGGTCTCACCTTCTAAAAGTGCAGTGAGCTGAGCATTGACCATTTGATAAATTGATTCTTTTTCGGAATATAACATAAAACCATTATATCAAAAAATACTAGTTGAAAAAAGAAAAATCCCTTGTTTTAACAACAAAGGATTTGTAATTAAATCTGATTGATTAAAGTTCGATGTCTCCGAACAAGTCAGCCATTGAGAATCCAGTTTGTGTTTCTGGAAGTTCAAAGTCACGTTTTTCTTGACGTTTTGGACGACGTGGACGTGGAGCACGTTTTTCTTCGTTTTGTCCTTCTTCTTGAGCTGGACGTTCTTCAAGAGCTTTGATAGAAAGTGAAACGCGTTCTGCATCAGCATTAACATCAAGAACTTTAACAGTAACTTCTTGACCAACTGTAAGAGCTTCTTTTGGATTTTCAATACGTTTGTGTGAAATTTGTGATACGTGAACAAGTCCATCGATACCTGGCAATACTTCAACAAATGCACCGAAGTCAGTCAAACGTTTAACTGTTCCTTCTACAACGTCACCTTTAGCCAATTTTTGCTCAACGCCATCCCATGGTCCAGGTGTTGTTGCTTTAAGTGAAAGTGATACACGTCCTTCTTCTTCGTTAAGATCAAGGATTTTCACTTCAACTTCTTCACCAACAGTTACAACTGACTTTGGTGAAACGTTACGTTCGTGTGACAATTCAGTCAAGTGAACCAAGCCATCAACACCACCAAGATCGATGAAAGCACCAAAGCTTGTGATACGAGCAACTTTACCAGTTACTACATCGCCAGCAGCCAATTTACCGAATACTTCAGCACGAGCTGCTGCAGTAGCTGCTTCTACAACTTCACGACGTGAAAGGATGAAGCGGTTTTCTTTAGGGTCAACTTCTTTGATTTTAGCTTCAAATTCTTGACCTACAAAACGCTCAGTGTTACGTACGAAACGAGTATCCAACATTGAAGCTGGGATAAATCCACGCAACCCTTCAAATTCTACTGAAAGTCCACCTTTAACAGCGCGAGTTCCTTTAACTGTAACAACTTCTTCTTCGCGTCCTACAAGTTTGTCCCATGCTTTGCGAGCTTCAAGGCGTTTTTTAGATACAAGGTATGTTACTGTATCAGTATCTTTACCAACTACTTGACGAAGTACAAGAACGTCAAATACTTCACCTACTTTTACAAAGTCATTGATATCTGCATCGCGATCGTTTGTCAATTCGCGAAGAGTCAAGACACCTTCAACACCAGTTCCTGAGATTGCAACGTTAGCTTGATTAGCATCAACTGTCAATACTTCAGCACTAACAACATCACCAGGTTCAACTTGGCTAACGCTATTTAGCAAATCTTCAAATTCATTCATCTAAAAAATCCTCCAACAATCAAGTTTTTTAACTTGACATACTTATAATTTTTTTCCTAAGCACCCGCAACGACATGAACATCTCGAACGTCCTTCAATTATAAAAATAAAATACCCTAAGATATTTTTCTTTTTATCTTGAATTTATTACCTAAGAACTGGGGTAGCTGGATTCGAACCAACGCATGAGGGAGTCAAAGTCCCTTGCCTTACCGCTTGGCTATACCCCAAAAGTGAAATGGAGAGAGAGGGATTCGAACCCCCGAACCCGAAGGAGCGGATTTACAGTCCGCCGCGTTTAGCCTCTTCGCTATCTCTCCGATAATGAACAAAACCTATTATATCATGAAAAATTGCAAAAAACAAGCACTATTTTGCTAAATTATAGTTTTCAATCAATATTTCCACAGCTTTTTCAAGATTTTTGTAAAAACTATCGACATTTCCATTCTTTATAATAGCAAATTGGTTATCTAGTTCGGCAATTTCACCAATCAATTTTTTGCCAATCGTTAATGTATAACCATCGTAGTTATCTTTTCCAACTGCTACTTTAGCATCTGACAATTGAATCTCAATTTTTTTATCTTTTTTACTCATACCATACCTCTTTTCACTTTTTCTATTTTACAAGAAATTCCCCAATCTCGCAAGAAAAAACTCTCTATAAAGCTTATCTTGATAGAGAGTTCAATGAATAAAATAGAAAATTTTTTAATTTGAAAATTGAATCATTAGTGAGTCGCCCCTCCGACCAACTTCAAATCTTTATCTTTATGGTCTACGATAGCAGCAATCGCAGCTTCGATACCTCGGACAATATCTCTTAAGCACATGGATGCAGTATTAGGCTTATTTACCACTTGTTCGGTCATATAGGGAATATGCATAAAACCTGCTCTCATATTGGGAAATTTCTTATCCGCTAAATAGAGAACCTGATACATCAAATGGTTGCAAACAAAGGTTCCTGCTGAATTGGATACTGAAGCTGGTAGTCCTTCCTCTTTTATGGCTTGTACCATTGCTTTGATAGGGAGCGTGCTAAAATAGGCAGCTTCTCCATCTAGGCGAATAGGTGTGTCAATCGGTTGATTCCCTTGGTTATCTGGAATTCTTGCATCATCTTGATTGATGGCAACTCGTTCAGGAGTTAAACCAGCTCTACCTCCTGCTTGTCCGATGCAGAGTACAACATCTGGTTGATAACGGACAATTTCTGCTTCTAAAACCTCTGCTGATTGATAAAAGACTGTTGGAATCTCTACCCAGCGTATCTCCGCTCCATGAATTACAGACGGCAATGATTTAACTGCTTCCAGAGCTGGATTGACCTTTTCACCACCGAAAGGATCAAAACCTGTAACTAATATTTTCATTTTATTTCCTTTGCTAAAACGCCAAATAGTACATTAAAAATACATGTAGGATTATCATGATAACAGCCACTCCTACTTGCGCTTTGATAACGCCATTTGGATCTTTCATCTCCAAAAGTGCTGCCGGTAATGCATTAAAGTTAGCAGCCATTGGAGTCAATAAGGTTCCACAACAACCAGCTGTCATTGCCAAGGCAGCAGCTACGATTGGATCAGCTCCCAAGGCAAATACAAAGGGAACACCAATCCCAGCTGTAATGACTGTGAAAGCAGCAAATGCATTCCCCATTATCATGGAAAATAGAACCATCCCAATGACATAAGCTACTACTCCCATAAAACGACTACCCGAAGGCACTAGACCGCTTATCAAATGCGAAATCAAGTCTCCCACTCCTGCTACGGTAAAAATCGCACCCAAAGCTCCTAAAAGCTGAGGAACAATACCACTGGTTGAAACTTGTTGGACCATTCGATTGTTTTCTGCTAATAAGCTCTTAGGAGAACTCTTGGTAATGAAAAGAAGAGACAGGGTTGCAAAAAATGCTGCAAGGCTGATAGCTATCTTACTAAACTCAGGAATTACTTTTGCTAATACTAAAGCAATCAAAGCCATTAACATGACTGGGATAAAAATTTTATTCTTTAATCGTTTGGCTTCAATATTTGCCTTGACTTCATCCAGAGACGGCAAGGTTCCGATACGAATCTGTTTAAAGAGCGTCAGTAGGGCTAAGAGCACTACAATAGTACCAATCAAGATCGATGGTAAATAGGAACCACCAATAAAACTGATACCCAATAAAGCCCAAAACCCAGCTGTTCCAAAGCGAACTGGGTTTGTTTTATCTCTATAGCTACAATAAGCCGTATGAAGGAATTGACAACCAATCACAATATAGGTCAACTCTAATAACTGTCTTGCTAGATTGGTCATTCTTCTTTCCCTTTACTAAGCTTATTAGTTAGCAGTTTTTTATCAAACAAGTAATTGTAAATCCCTACTACAATAAGGGCAACTCCTGCAATAATAAGTGAAGCCGAAGCGATGCCTGCATAATTACTTTCGTAACCTAATTGGTCCAGAGTGCCCCCAACTAAGAGGACACCACCTGCACCAACGAAAGTATTCTGAGCAAAGAAATTTGCAAAATTATCATTTGCTGCTGCACGCGCTTTTAGCGCTTCGCTTTCCTGCTCTGTTAATTTTCTACCTAATTGTAACTCTGCTGCTGCCTGTCCCATGGGTTGAACCAAGGGTCTCACAAACTGCGGATGTCCTCCGATACGAATGGCAAAGAAGCTGTCAAGTTCCCGAAAAAAGAAATAAACGGTATAAAAACTTCCTACGGTCAGCCCCTTTATCCTTTGAATCAAATCAATCGACCGTTGCTTGAGGCCAAAAGTTTCAGATAAACCTACCAGGGGCAAGGTTACCATAAAAATCGTTAGAACTCGTTGATTGCTAAATTCTTTTCCCAAAATTTCTAAGAATTCAACAAGAGAAACTCCAGAAACTAGAGCTGTAACTAAACTAGCTAAGACTACCGTTGCAATGGTATCTAACTTATAGATAAAACCAATCACAATGATAACTATTCCTATTAGTTTAATCCATTCCATATAGGCCCCTTTATTCCAAAAATTCTAGTCTGTTTTATTTGACATGACTTTCTAGCTCTTTTTGGTATTTACTGTTTGATTCCAATTTTTCTTTTTGCCATTTTTCAAGAGCTGCTTGATATTCTTTAGCAGATACAATCTCTTTTTGCAATTTCATTCCCTTGAAGATATATGGATCACCCTTGATACCTACTTGTGAGTAAGGTTTAGAGAATGGAACAACGTTGCTGACAACTGGTGAACCACCTGATGAAGCTGTTGGCATCAAGAGAGAGCTATCAGTGAGCCAAGCTTGAGCTTTAGCATATTTTTCATATCTCTTGTCTAAATCGTTTGTCTCAGAAACTGCATCATCCAAGAGTTTCTTGTATTCGTCCAGACCAAGTTGAGCTACTACTTCCTTGTCTTTACCTTTCGTAATACCAAGGTGTTTCATAGCAGAACCAGTCTTAGGATCCATGATATTTAGATAACTTGCTGGGTCTTGATAGCTTGGAGCCCAACCAGTACTATTCAAGTCATAGTCTTTCTGAGCAGGAACACGTGCTTGTGATGTAATACTTTCCTTTTCATTGTCAGTCATCTGAAGGACGTCAATCACGACATTTTCAGAACCAAGAGTTGACTCAATTGATTGTTTAAAGGAATTGCTTTGTTGAACTGCAATTGTATCTGTTTGCTCAACTGGAACATCCAAGTGAATTGGGAAAGTTACACCTTTTGCTTCCAATTCTTTCTTAGCTTTCTCAAATGAAGCTTTGGCTTTATCAGGATTGTAGATGGTATCTTTTCCGTCTACAAGCTCAACGCCTTTCCATTGGTCGCCGTAGTTGACCAATTCTGCTTGAGCGATGTCACCAAAGTTTTTACCGCCAGATTGTACAAAGTTATCTGGAACTAGGCTGTTACGAATAATCTTATCCGCACCATCTTCACCATTGAGCTGTGCAGCATATGAGTGACGGTTGAAGGCAAAGTTGATTGCTTGACGGAAGTCCTTGTTCAACATTGCTTCTTTTGTAGAAGTTTTCTGTTCTTCACTTGTTTTCGCTGTCTTATTATATGATTGACGGTTTACGTTAAACGTGAAGTAATAACTAGTTGAATCCTGTGGACTGTAGGTGATTTTATCTCCGTATTGTTCTAAAGTAGAAGCAAAGTTTGAGCTACTTGGGAAGATACGAGCTGTTGTATAAACGCCTGAAGAGAAGCTACGGATCAATGATTCTTGGTCTGAACCATCATAGTAGGTCAATTTAATCTTCTCGATTTTAACTTTCTCTTTATCCCAATAATTTGGATTCTTTTCGTATTCGATTAAAGATTTTGAAGTCAAAGTCTTCAAGATATAAGGACCGTTATAAAGGATACCAGATGGGCTGACTGCTCCGTAATTTTTACCTGAAGCTTTGAGGAATTCTTCATTTACCGGCAACATAGTTGCTGAGGTCACTTTTGAATTCCAGAAACTTTCAGGTGCATTAAGAGTGTACTGGACTGTGTAATCGTCCAACGCCTTAACCCCAACTGTTGAGAAGTCGTTAGTCTCACCAGTCATATATTCATTCAAGCCCTTGATGGAGTTTTGAATAAGAGTGACACCGTCTGATTTACCATCTGCAACGTGTTTCAATCCTGTAACAAAGTCATGTGCAGTTACTTCAGCGTATTCTTCACCCTCTGAAGTATACCATTTAACTCCTTTACGAAGTTTATAAGTATAAGTTAAACCGTCTTGTGAGACGCTCCAATCCTCAGCTAGAGATGGAACCAAATTTCCGTATTCGTCATTTTCCAACAAACCATCAACAACGTTACCAATGATATCCGTTGTTGAAGTACGAGTTGCGATACTGTAGTCCAAAGATGATGGGTCTACACCATAGACATAAGAGAAGGTTGTAGGTGCGTCTGCTTCCTTGTCAGCTTTACCACAAGCCACAAGAAGAACTGCTGTACTCAGGACAACTCCTGCTGTTAACATCCACTTTTTCGTTTTCATAAAGATCTCCTTTAATAATTTTTAATCTACTTTTACAATCCAGCCTTCTGGTGCTTCAATGTCACCAAATTGGATACCTGTCAATTCATCGTATAGTTTACGAGTCACTGGACCAACCTCTGTTTCACTGTAGAAAACATGGAAGTCATCACCGTGTTGGATTCCCCCAATAGGTGAAATTACGGCTGCAGTACCACAGGCACCTGCTTCTACAAATCGATCCAGACTATCAATTGGTACATCTCCCTCAACAGGTTTCAAGCCCAATCGATGCTCTGCCAAGTAAAGTAATGAGTACTTGGTAATCGATGGCAAGATTGATGGACTCAATGGCGTTACAAACTCATTATCAGCTGTAATCCCAAAGAAGTTAGCCGAGCCTACTTCTTCAATCTTGGTGTGGGTTGATGGGTCAAGATAAATAACATCTGAGAAATGACGGGATTTAGCCACTTTTCCTGGCAAAAGACTAGCTGCATAGTTCCCACCGACCTTGGCAGCTCCTGTCCCATTTGGTGCAGCACGGTCATACTCGTCTTGAATCAAGAAGTTTGTTGGAATCAAACCACCTTTAAAGTAATTTCCAACTGGCATGGCAAAGATCGTAAAAATATACTCCTCAGCTGGTTTTACCCCAATGATATCTCCAACACCAATCAAAAGCGGACGGAGGTAGAGAGTTCCACCAGTTCCATAAGGTGGTACGTATTCCTCATTGGCACGAACAACTGCTTTACATGCTTCTACAAACATTTCTGTTGGAACTTGTGGCATCAAGAGACGATCACAGGTGCGTTGCAGACGTTTGGCATTTTCATCTGGACGAAAGAGTTGAATACTGCCATCCTTGGTACGATAAGCTTTTAATCCTTCAAATGCTTGTTGTCCATAGTGAAGACTTGGAGATGATTCTGAAATGTGAAGAGTTGAGTCCTCGGTTAATTCTCCTTGTGTCCATTGTCCATCTTTAAAATAAGCGATATAACGATAAGGTAGTTTCATATAGGAAAAACCGAGATTTTCCCAATCGATTGTAACTGTCATCCATTTCTCCTTTATTCTAATCAAGCTTTGTGTTCTATTCTACACTATTCTCCTAAAAATTCAAGTATTATTTGTAATTTTCTGAAAATTTTGCTTATAAAAAATCAGTCACTAGGACTGATTTTCTTATTAATTATCTTTTTCTTCTTTAAAGACTTCTTTGAGGTAAGCATCGAAAACTTCCTCGTCTGAAATAGTATCTGAGATAAAGCTTCCGTTGCTAGTACGTTCTGATAGATTCAAATCTTGTAGGATTACTTCGTAAATCGTTCCATTATTTGATTGGATGACAAGAGTTTGTTCTCCATCTTCTACTTCTGTACTAAAGAGATCTCCAATAAATCCTTTTTCTGATACAGCACCAGCCAAGAAGACGCGATGCGGTTTGTTCTTCAATTCTCTCAGAACCTGAAGACCACGCTTAGCACGACTGGTTGCTGGGATTTCCACTGTCGATACACGTTTCAAGCTTCCACGTTGCGTTAGAAGATAGAAGGATGAAGTGTTGCAGATAAAGGCAGATTGAAGTACATCGTCTGCTTTCAGATTCATAGCTTTGACACCTGCAGCCTTAGATCCTACAACTGGAACCTCTTCAATATTAAAGCGAAGGGCATAACCATTTTTACTGATTAATAGGACATCATCTAGCTTGATTGGTGCTACTGCTACAATCTGGTCACTATCGTCTTTCAACTTAGCGAATTTAACAGATTTAGAACGGTAGGTTCTCCATGGAGAGAATTCTTTACGTTCTACACGTTTGATTTGTCCAAGGCGAGTTGCTGCAAAGTAGGTTGTCGCATCCTCAAACTGATCCACAACTTCGACGTAAAGTACTTCTTCATTGGTTTCAAAGTTGGTAATCGTTTGACTCAAGTGCTCCCCGATATCCTTCCAACGAATGTCTGACAACTCATGGACTGGTCGGTAAATGACATTCCCAAGCGTTGTAAAGATTAAGAGGTGCTGAGTGGTTTTAACTGATTGAACAAATAGCAATCGGTCATCATCCCGTTTCCCAATTTCTTCTAAGGTAGAAGCTGCGAAAGAACGAGGACTAGTACGCTTGATGTAACCTGCCTTAGTCACGCTTACGTAAGTATCTTCTTCAGCGATTAGACTAGCTGTATCAATCTCGATGACTTTTGCTGTATCTTCTAAAGTACTCAAACGTGGAGTCGCAAATTTCTTCTTGACCTCACGGAGTTCTTTCTTCATGAGATTGTACATAGTTCGTTCGTCACCGATGATAGCTGCAAGCATAGCAATCTTCTCACGAAGTTCTGCTTCTTCTTCTTGCAAGACAACCACGTCTGTATTCGTTAAACGATAAAGTTGCAAAGTAACGATAGCTTCAGCTTGTTCTTCCGTAAATTCATAGCTGACCTTGAGGTTTTCCTTGGCGTCAGCCTTATTCTCAGAAGCACGGATAAGGGCAATGACTTCATCCAAAATAGAGATAACGCGAATCAAACCTTCCACGATATGGAGACGTTTTTCAGCCTTTTCCTTATCAAAGCGAGAACGTGCCAATATAACTTCACGACGGTGGGCAATATAACTAGACAAGATTGGCACAATCCCAACCTGACGAGGTGTGAAATTGTCAATCGCCACCATGTTGAAGTTGTAGTTGATTTGCAAGTCAGTGTATTTGAAAAGGTAGTTGAGAACAAGTTCCGTGTTCGCATCTTTTTTGAGTTCTATAGCGATGCGAAGACCATCACGGTCAGACTCATCACGAACCTCAGCGATACCTGCCACCTTGTTATTGACACGGACTTCATCTATTTTCTTGACCAAGTTAGCCTTATTGATTTCATAAGGAATCTCAGTGATAACGATTTGTTCCTTACCACCTTTAAGCTTCTCAATTTCTGTCTTAGAACGAACAACCACGCGCCCTTTACCAGTTTCATAGGCCTTTTTGATTTCGTCACGACCTTGGATAATGGCACCAGTAGGGAAATCTGGCCCAGGCAAGAATTCCATGAGCTTTTCAACCTTAGCAGTCGGGTGATCAATCATATAAACCGTAGCTTCAATAACTTCGGCCAAATTATGCGGTGGAATATCTGTGGCATAACCAGCCGAAATTCCAGTTGAACCATTGACTAAAAGGTTTGGAAAAGCCGCTGGCAAGACTGTTGGCTCTTTCTCGGTATCGTCAAAGTTCCAAGCAAAAGGAACTGTCTTTTTCTCGATATCCTGAAGAAGGTAGCCTGCAATCTCAGACAAACGGGCCTCGGTATAACGCATAGCCGCAGGCGGATCCCCGTCCATAGAACCGTTGTTACCATGCATTTCAACTAGAATCTCACGGTTTTTCCAGTCCTGAGACATACGGACCATGGCATCATAGATAGAAGAATCTCCGTGTGGGTGGAAATTACCCATAATGTTCCCGACAGACTTGGCTGATTTACGATAACTCTTATCAAAAGTATTACCATCCTTATTCATCGAATAAAGAATACGGCGTTGAACCGGCTTCAATCCATCACGAATGTCTGGCAAAGCCCGGTCTTGAATGATGTATTTGGAGTAGCGCCCAAAGCGCTCTCCCATGATGTCCTCAAGGGACATGTTTTGAATGTTACTCATATAGGATACAAAGCCCGTAAAATGCAAAGTGAAAATAGGAAATTCTTGCAGTAAGCGATGCTCACAAGAGAATTTATCTTTTTCACACAGTATTTAGGGCGTGTTCAACTCCTTTCAAAGAATGTAGAGTAGTTTTTTATAGACAAAGGTGTTCAGTTACTTTATATAACTAAACCATCCTTTCTGTAGTTTAAAGTTATGAATTATGTTCTTTATTTACTTAGTGCTTTGAAGTTTTTCCTCAGCATACCCGATCATCTTCTCAGCTACTTTCCTATCGTAGTCAAAGCCCATCTTTTGGGCAAGTCTTTGAGCTTCTTGGTGGAAAAGTTGCATCGTAGCCAATAAAGATTGAATGATTTTGTCTAAACTTGAGAAATCAAGCAGATTTGAGAAATCCTTCTCCTTCACAGAAGGCAAGTAGTTAAAGAGATACTTGTAGTTCTTACCGATATCGACTGCTCCTCTATCACTTGCGACCTGCCAAGCCAAGATTTTCAAGAGTTCTTGCTGGCAGATACCGTATAGATGGTCTGTCGCATAGATGACTTGCTTGCGACAAATTCCTTTGACTACATAAGCTGACACCCACCAAAATTCATTGCAGGCTTTTTTTAAATCCGTCTCACTAGCTGGATGTATCCAGAAACGGTCTGGACTTGAAGAATAAGACTCAAACAAGCCCTTATCATCTACTAAAACTGTGAAGCAAGCCTCGCTATCCACCCACTCGTTGATGTCTTCTTTAGGACAGAGGGTTAAATCAATGCGATTCCCATCTTCAAAAAGCATGAGAAATAAACGGCGATGTCCAAGAGTCACCTCTTGCTCTACGATACGTTTGCCGAACTGGTCCAGCCAAGATAGATTGCTTGTCAAATTATCCAAATCATCCACAATATAGACCACATCATAGTCTTGAAATTCATCTGTTTGAATCTTTTGGTTTGTACGCGAACCAGACATAGCGATAGCTTTAACTTGTAAAGTTTTGGCAGTCTGTAAAATTACATCGAGCATTTCTGTTTCTGTTCTCATGGGAATACCTGCCTTTTTAGTGGAAACTCTTGATTTTGTAGAGGACATGTCTATAAAGTGGACTGTCTGCTGGAACTTTTTAATTATCAAATTCTTTGACAAATTCCATGCTCAGTTTTTGCATAACTTTTTGCGAAAGTTGATTGAGTAAGGATGTAAAAGAGTAAACTTCTGACAAGCCAGCCTGCTGAAAAGCAAAGTCTAGACAGACTTGGGCAGCCTCCGTCGCATAACCATCTTGGCTAGTTCAAGCGAATCTGTCAGACCCAGTTTGTTGTCAAGCGTCATTGGCTGTCTCCTTTCATTCAGATTTTCTAAATCCTGTACCAACAGGCTTAAAACTTATTGACCGATAAAATCCATCTGCTTCAGATATTAATTCAATCCGTGTCAAAGGATATTTTTTGTGGATCTCCTCAATCAGCTGCTGTCCCAGTCCTTTTTTGCGGTGGGATTTATCAATAATTATTTCAGCTAAAAAGGTCGTCATCACTTCATCCGTCAGATAACGGGCAAAGCCAAGGATTTTCTGGTCCTCTTCAAGCACCAAGTAATGAGACAGATTTGTTGAAAATAGAGATGTCACTTTTTCCTCTGTAAAAGAAAGCCATTTTTCACTTTGATAAAGGCTATAAATAGCTTGACAATCTTTTCTGCTTGCAGGTCTGATAATCATCTTCTATTCCTCCAAATCTGTCAGACTTAATTAACACTCCCCACTGCTTCCGTTACCTTCATAGCAGGTTTGCGTTTTTTATAGCGGCTGCGGATGGTTTTGAGGTGGTCTGTCGCATAGATGACTTGCTTGCGACAAATTCCTTTGACCACATAAGCTGACACCCACCAAAATTCATTGCAGGATGCTGTAAATTCCTCTTCTGAGGGTGGAGCAGTCCAGTAGAGCTTAGGATTAGGCAGATACGCTTCAAACAAACCTTTTTCGTCTTTTAAAACTGTAAATCCTGCCTCACTATCCACCCACTCGTTGATATGATCTTTAGGACAGAGGGTTAAATCAATGCGGTTACCATCTTCAAAAAGTATGAGGTAAAGACGACGATGTCCAAGAGTAACCTCTTGCTCTATGATTCGTTTGCCAAACTGGTCCAACCAAGAAAGGTCATTTGTCAGATTATCTAAGTCGTCCACAACATAGACTACGTCGTAATCCTGAAACTTATCTTTTGGTGCTTTTGTATCAGTACGTGAACCAGATAGCGCCACAACATCAACCTGTAACTTTTTAGCTGTTTCTAAAATTAGTTCAAGTATTTCCTGGTCAGTTCTCATGTGGTTCTTCCTCAGTGGTCTCTAGGGGTTGAATAACAGCATCTTCATTTCTTTGCTGAAGAAGCTTCTGAACTCTTTTTCTTTCAAGCTCTCCGACTATAAATTGAATGATAGAACTAAATCCAAAAAAAGGTAGCAGCAACATAATTCCCATTTCTTCCGTCAGCATTAAAAATAGGAAATTAATAACTGAAAATATTTCTAAAAACCAGGCATTTAGCCTAAGAAGTTTTGAGTAACTACTAGGATAATGTTTGAGATGTTTATTGCTCTTATAAATAGCTGTGAATCCAAAAGCTAAGCTAGCTGGTGTGAAAATAAAAATGTCAAAAGTATAGAATAGCAAACCTGCATAAGGATTGGATCTAAAAGGATTATCAAATAAAAAGACACAGGCGGTTACTATAGCTAATAGTAAGAATTCAAGAAAGCGAATTTTCTCAGGTTTTCCTTGTTTAGCTGTTATAAACATAACTGCAACCATAGCCAAAACTATCGCAAGAAAAGGAGTATGATACAATAAACTTATCATGATGTATACCTCTTTTAGAGAGCTAAAATTAAGAAATATAGACGATTTTTCAGATCAATCCTTGAGACTGACGCCATTTATCATAGGTTTCAATGTCTATTTTGACCATATTCATACAAAGTCCTACAACAGCCATATCATCCAAGTAGCCTGCTAACGGAATAAAATCTGGAATAATGTCAATTGGGGAAAGGAAATAAATAAGTGCGCTTAAAACAGCTAAAATAGTCCCATAAGGAACCGTGGTATATTTTCCTTGAACATAATTTTTCACTAAAGAAATCATGACTGGGATCATTGTAAATTTCTTACCAACCAATGGCATCTCTTTTATTTTTTGCTCCAAACGGTACAAAAAATCATCTAATTCATCTTTATCGTTTAATAAGGCCTCAGATTGCGCATAGCCACTTTCAAGAGCTTCTTTAACTTGCTCTTCACTTAGATTTTCAGACATATCTTGTCCTCCATTTGTATTTATATCCTAATTTTAAAACACAGTCGCTTCTTCCAGTGTAAACTTGACATTGTCTTCGATCCACTTACGGCGTGGTTCAACCTTGTCACCCATGAGGACATTGACGCGACGTTCTGCGCGGGCTAGGTCTTCAATCGTAACACGGATAAGGGTACGAGTTTCTGGGTTCATGGTTGTTTCCCATAGTTGGTCCGCATTCATCTCACCAAGTCCCTTGTAGCGTTGGAGGGTAGCACCTTTACCAAACTGCTTACGTAGTTCTTCTAGCTCACCATCTGTCCAAGCGTAGGCCACTTCTTCTTTCTTACCTTTCCCTTTTGACATCTTGTAAAGAGGTGGAAGGGCGATATAAACATGACCTGCCTCAACTAGCGGACGCATATAGCGGTAAAAGAAGGTTAAGAGAAGTGTTTGAATGTGGGCACCGTCGGTATCGGCATCGGTCATGATAATGATTTTGTCATAGTTGGCATCTTCAAGCGAGAAGTCTGCCCCAACACCAGCACCGATGGTATAAATCATGGTGTTGATTTCTTCATTTTTGAGGATATCTGCCATCTTGGCCTTTGCTGTATTGATCACCTTACCACGAAGAGGCAAGATAGCCTGGAACTTGCGGTCACGACCTTGTTTGGCAGAACCACCGGCAGAATCCCCCTCGACTAGGTAAAGTTCATTCTTAGCTGGATTTTTAGACTGGGCTGGGGTTAATTTCCCAGATAGCAAGCCCTTGTCTTTCTTATTTTTCTTACCATTACGACTCTCATCGCGCGCCTTACGTGCTGCTTCACGGGCATCGCGAGCCTTGATGGCTTTGCGAATCAGGTTAGAAGCTAATTCTCCATTTTCCATAAGGAAGAAGGTCAACTTATCAGCCACAATCCCATCTACAACTGGACGAGCAAGGGGACTTCCTAATTTATCCTTAGTCTGTCCCTCAAACTGCAAGTGTTCTTCAGGGACTAGAATAGAAAGAACGGCCGCTAATCCTTCACGGTAATCAGACCCTTCAAGATTTTTATCTTTTTCTTTGAGAAGGCCAGTTTTTCGCGCATAGTCGTTCATAACTTTGGTAATGGCAGACTTAAGCCCTGTCTCATGCGTTCCACCGTCCTTAGTGCGAACATTATTGACAAAGGACAGGATGTTATCTGAAAATCCATCATTATACTGGAGGGCTACTTCTACTTGGAAACCATTGTCTTCGCCTTCAAAGTATAGGACAGGCGTCAAGGTTTCCTTATCTTCGTTGAGGTAGGAAACAAAGTCCTGAACTCCATTCTCATAGTGGAACTCGATTGACTCGTCTGTTCGCTTATCCGTTAATGACAAGGTTACATTTTTCAAGAGAAAGGCAGACTCATTGAGACGCTCTGAAATGGTATTGTACTTGAAGTCTGTCGTAGAAAAGATACTAGCATCCGGCATAAAGGTCACTTTTGTACCTGTCTTAGATTTTGGTGCCGTTCCAACTTTTTCAAGAGTTGTTACTGGCTTCCCACCATTTTCAAAGCGTTGCTTGTAAACAGCACCATCACGCGTAATTTCTACTTCAAGCCAACTAGAGAGGGCGTTCACGACAGAAGAACCAACTCCGTGAAGACCACCAGAAGTCTTGTAACCACCTTGTCCGAATTTTCCTCCAGCGTGGAGAATGGTAAAGATGACCTCAACCGTTGGAATTCCCATAGCGTGCATACCAGTTGGCATCCCACGTCCGTGGTCTTGAACCGTTAAACTTCCATCTTTATTAATGGTTACATCAATGCGATCACCAAATCCAGACAAGGCTTCGTCAACCGCATTATCCACGATTTCCCAGACTAGGTGATGGAGTCCAGCACCGTCTGTCGATCCGATATACATCCCTGGACGTTTACGGACCGCATCCAACCCTTCTAGCACCTGGATGGCGTCATCATTATAATTGTTAATATTGATTTCCTTTTTTGACACAAGGAACCTCCTATTTGTTCATCTTTTCTATTTTACAGGTTTTCTAAGGATTTTGCAAAGTTTTTCTAGTTAAAAAGCCTATTCCCAAGTCTTTTTTAGCAAAAAATCGTCCATCTTCACCAAAAAAAGAAACCAAGACAAAATCTTAGTTTTCTTTTCCTTTAATTTGGCTCGTAGCCACATCTTCGCCAAACCATTTCTGGCTGATTTCTTGGAATTTTCCTTCTTGATAGAGTTCGACAAAAGCTTTATTCAAATTTTCTAACAAGGTCTTATCAGCTGGTCTTACTCCGACTGCAAAGGATTCACTCTCAAAACCAGCTGGGAAAATCTCATACTGGTCTAAAATTCCTTCAGTTTTAAGATAATAGTTGGCATAAACACGGTCAATTAGAAGGGCATCAATCCTGTCATTTTGTAAGTCAATCAAGGCTTCATTAAAACTTTGATATTGGTTAGCCTTTTGATCTTTTACAATATTTTTCAAAAGGTCAGGTTGCGCTTCAAAGTCCAGATAACCCGAAGAACCTGCCTGAGCACCCAAAATCTTACCTGCCATATCAGACACTGATTGGATATTTTGCGATTTTTTAGAGACGAGAACTTGCTGATTTTCCATGTAGGGAATGGTAAAAGCTACCTTTTCACGGCGTTCATCCGTCGCTGAATATCCATTCCAGATCGCATCAATGGTACCGTTTTGAAGTTCAGTTTCCTTCATATCCCAATCGATGGGTTGAAACTGTACCTTGAACCCAAGTTTTTCAGAAACGGCTTGAGCTAAATCAATATCAAATCCAGCATATTGCCCATTCTTTTCTTCAAAACCCATAGGAACAAAGGTATTGTCAAATCCGATGGTTATTGTTCCTTGTTGTTGGTATTTATCCCAATTATCGACTTTGGGATCACTAGCTTTTTGTGTGCATCCTACCAGGAAAAAAGCCAGAAAGAATAACAAAACAAGGCTGATTTTCTTTCGATTCATAGACACCTCCTACTTAGGCTCTACTTTGAGAATCTGGTCAGCGGTATTCTCTGCAAACTGGAGATCGTGGGTCACGACAATCTGAGTCATGCCTAATTCTCTATTTTGTAAAATCAGTTTTTCAACTTCGAGACGCAATTCTGGATCAAGGGCAGAAGTTGGTTCATCATACCCAATCACTTCTGGATCTATCATCATTGCACGTGCTAAGGCAACACGTTGCTTTTGACCACCAGATAAG
The DNA here is from genome assembly GCF_024295665.1 of Streptococcus sp. CF8_St5-17. Taxonomy (NCBI): domain Bacteria; kingdom Bacillati; phylum Bacillota; class Bacilli; order Lactobacillales; family Streptococcaceae; genus Streptococcus; species Streptococcus sp. CF8_St5-17. The sequence continues at coordinate 60,844 of NZ_JANCOU010000002.1, read as the reverse complement.
GAGTATGGATAAGCATCTGCGTGTGCTTCAAGACCTAGACGAGTTAGTAATTCTACCGCCTTCTTCTTAGCATCTGCTTCAGACATCCCCATAGTTTTGATGGGTGACAAGATCAAATTTTCCATAACTGAAAGGTGCGGAAAAAGCTGAAAATCTTGAAAAACAAATCCTAACAAGTGTCGTTTTTCAAGTTCATCCAATGGTAGAGATTCTCCGTTATAAAAAATCTCTCCTGAATCAATGGTCTCAAGTCCAGCTAACATTCTAAGCAAGGTAGTCTTTCCACCACCAGAAGGTCCAACGATGGCCAAAATCTGCTTTTCAGGAATTGTTAAACTGAAATTGGATAAAATTTCTTTTTTTCCAAATTTTTTGCTGATATTTCTTAACTCTAACATGGATAACCTCCTATCTATAGTAGCTGAACTTTTTCTCAAGTTTCTTAGCTAGGATTGTAACAACACCAATCATTAAAAGATAGATAGCTCCCGCTAGAAACATCGGAATCAAGCTAGCATCACGATTGGCCGCAGTTCGACTGGCTAGGATTAAATCTGAAATACCGAGTGCATAAACCAAAGAAGTATCCTTAACCAAACTCATAACCTCGTTAAATACACTTGGTAGGACAATCTTGGTCACCTGTGGCAAGATGATGTAGCGAACGGTATCGATAGGATTAAATTTTAAAACTTTCGCTGCTTCATATTGCCCTTGAGGAATGGTTGCAATCCCTCCACGGAATATTTCTGCAAAATAAGCTGCATAATTAAGCGTGAAGGCAATAATGGCTGCTGGTACTCGGTCGAGTCGAATTCCGATACTTGGCAGGACATAATAAATAAAAATCAACTGCAAAAGTAAGGGTGTTCCACGCATCACCCAGATATAAACATCAATCATGTAATGGAGGGGTTTCCAATGCACCTGTAAGCAAAAGGCAACCAAAATGCCTAAAGGGATTGAAAAGAGTAAGACCAGTGCAAAAACTTGTAAAGTCATTGTCGCACCGCTCAATAAACTTGGTAATATCTCGAATAAGTAAGACATACTCCACCTCCTAAAAATAATTGTTCCCATTATAGCATAAATAAACATAAATATAAAGCATTTCTGAAACTTTCATGAATTTTTAAAACTTTTTCCTTAGTTTTTGGGTTAACCAAAGCCTTTATCTGAAAAATTTCTAATTGCATGAAGTATCAGATGTCACAGCTAGTAAACAGATTCAGTTTCGTTTCTCTCCTATTTCATGGTATAATAGATACATGATGACAATAGTATTATTAATTTTAGCTTATTTATTAGGTTCAATCCCTTCAGGCTTGTGGATTGGACAAATCTTCTTTAATATTAATCTAAGAGAACATGGATCTGGTAATACTGGAACGACCAATACCTTCCGAATCCTAGGCAAGAAAGCTGGAATGGCAACCTTTGTAATTGATTTCTTTAAAGGTACTCTAGCCACTCTACTTCCACTAATCTTCCATGTGCAAGGAGTTTCACCAATCGTCTTTGGGCTTTTAGCAGTCATTGGCCACACCTTCCCTATCTTTGCCAAATTCAAGGGTGGCAAGGCTGTCGCTACCAGTGCAGGAGTTATTTTTGGGTTTGCTCCTCTCTTTTGCCTTTACCTTGCAGTCATTTTCTTTGGAATCCTTTATCTGGGAAGTATGATTTCCCTCTCTAGTATTTCAGCTGCGATTGCTGCGATTATTGGCGTCCTTCTATTCCCTCTCTTTGGATTTATTTTAACTAGTTATGACCTACTCTTCACATTGATTATTATCGCTCTTGCGAGTCTGGTAATTGTGCGACACAAGGACAATATCAAACGGATCCAAAATAAAACAGAAAATCTCATTCCTTGGGGACTTAACATAACACACCAAGAACCAAAAAAATAAAACGTCAGTTGAAACTGACGTTTTTTTTATGTTATTTAGATTTGATATAGTTGATACCATCTGCCTTCGGAGCAACAGCTTTTCCAAAGAAGGCTGCTAGTACGACAATAGTCAAGAGGTATGGCGCAATTTGCAAGTAAACGGCTGGAACTCCTTGCAAGAAAGGAAGTTGAGAACCGATAACTGCCAAACTTTGTGATAGTCCAAAGAAGAGACTTGAAAGCATAGCACCAACAGGATTCCATTTACCGAAGATCATAGCAGCAAGTGCGATAAATCCAGGTCCGACGATCGTTGTAACTGAGAAGTTAACAGAAATTGACTGAGCGTAAATAGCTCCACCGATTCCTCCAAGGAAGCCTGAAATCACAACTCCGAGATATCTCATCTTGTAGACATTAATTCCCAAAGTATCTGCTGCTTGTGGGTGTTCACCAACTGAACGAAGACGAAGTCCAAAGCGAGTCTTAAAGAGGATAAACCAAGCTAAGAATGAGAAGGCAATTGCAATATAACCAAGTAAACTTGTTGACTTAAAGAAGATATCTCCGATAACTGGGATATTAGCCAAAAGAGGGAAATCAAAACGTCCAAAAGTTTGCGTTAAGTTATCCGTTTGTCCCTTGTTATAAAGCACCTTCACCAAGAAGACTGCCAAGGCTGGAGCCATCAAATTAAGTACGGTACCACTGACAACATGGTCAGCACGGAAATGAACTGTAGCTACTGCGTGAATGAGCGAGAAGATAGCTCCAACTAATCCACCAACCAGGAGAGCCAACCAAGGAGTTAGTGCTCCCAAATCTTGTGCAAATTCAAGGTTAAAAACAACTCCAGAAAAGGCACCCATGACCATGATTCCTTCAAGACCAACGTTAACAACTCCACCACGTTCGGAGAAAACTCCTCCGATACTTGTGAAAATAAGTGGTGCTGCATAAATCAACATTGAAGAAACCATAAGGGTTAACATTGTTGTAATCGACATCCTTATTTACCTCCTTTAAGTTGTTTTCTTGGTTTGACAAAGCGTTCGATAATGTAGTGAACGCTGACAAAGAAGATAATTGAGGCTGTAACGATACTTACAAGCTCAGATGGTACTTGTGCAGCATTCATACCAGGAGCTCCAACTTGAAGAACACTGAAAAGGAAGGCTGCAAATAGAATTCCAACTGGTGAGTTTGAAGCAAGCAGACTTACCGCCATACCATTAAATCCAACTGCCAATGATGAACCTTGAACGTATACGTTTTGGAAGGTACCAAGTCCTTCTACTGCTCCACCAAGTCCTGCAAGGGCACCAGAAATAATCATTGATAGAATAATGGTACGTTTGGCTGAAATACCTGCATATTCAGAAGCATTTGGATTGAGACCAACTGCACGGATTTCAAAACCAAGAGTTGTTTTCTTAAGCAAGAACCAAATAACTGCAACTGCTATGATAGCAAAGAAAATCCCTATGTTCATACGAGAGTTTCCTGTTAACTCAGCAAGCCAAGGTGTTTGATATGTTGCATTTGCACTAACTCGAATGGATGAGTCAGTACTTTGCATGATTTCTTTAGGGAAGTGGTGGATAAAGGCATTGCCCACATAAAGAACAATGTAGTTCATCATAATGGTTACGATAACCTCAGATGTCCCAAGGTAGGCTCTTAAAATACCAGGAATGGCACCAACAATTCCTCCCGCAACTAAGGCGATTACAATCGTTGCAAGAATCATCAATGGTCGTGGTAAATCCGGGAAAGAAAGAGCGAACCAGCCACTCATAACCCAGCCTGCAAGAGCTTGTCCTGGTAGTCCGACGTTAAAGAAACCAGCACGACTTGCAACTGCAAATCCAAGGGCAATCAGAATTAAAGGACCCATGGCACGGAAGATTTCACCGATTCCTCGAACACTACCAAAGGCTGTGTAGAACAGTTCTTCATAGCCCCAGATTGCATCGTAACCGAAAATCCACATGACGATGGCTCCGAGTAGAATTCCTAAAATAACAGAAATCAAGGGAACCGAAATTTGTTGTAATTTTTTAGACATCACTCTTCTCCTTTTCCAATTCACCACCAGCCATCAAGACACCAAGCTCTTGCTTGTTGGTTGTTTCTGGTGTAACAATTCCTTGAATCTTACCATCATGGATAACAGCGATTCTATCTGAGACATTTAAAATCTCATCTAGTTCAAAGCTGACAACAAGAACAGCTTTTCCATTATCACGTTCTTGAATCAAACGTTTGTGAATGTACTCAATGGCACCGACGTCCAAACCACGAGTTGGTTGGCTGACGATGAGGAGATCAGGATTTCGATCAACTTCACGAGCGATAATTGCTTTTTGTTGATTTCCTCCAGAAAGAGCTGAGGCTGGAACAATCTCACTAGCAGCACGCACATCGAATTCTTGCATTAATTGCTTAGCGTACCCGATGATATTGGTGTAATTTAAGATTCCCTTCTTGCTAAGAGGTTCCTTATAGTAGGTTTGAAGAGCGATATTTTCAGAAATCATCATTTCTAAAACTAAACCATCACGGTGACGGTCTTCAGGAACGTGGCCCACACTCATTTCTGTAATTTGGCGAGGGTGTAAACCTACGATAGACTGGCCTTTTAACTCCACACTACCAGACTCAATCTTACGGAGTCCAGTGATAGCTTGGATCAATTCTGACTGTCCATTACCATCAATCCCAGCAATCCCGACAATCTCACCAGCTCGAACATCGAGTGAGAGATTTTTAACAGCAGGGACACCACGGTTTTCGTTTACTACTAGGTCTTTAATAGACAGAACAACTTCTTTTGGTTGAGCTTCCTGTTTCTCAGTTTTAAAGGAAACAGAACGTCCTACCATCATCTCAGCTAAGTCAGCGTTAGTCGCACCAGCAATCTCGACTGTTTCGATAGATTTACCACGACGGATAACTGTAACACGGTCAGATACAGCACGAATCTCATCCAACTTATGGGTAATCAAGATAATTGATTTACCTTCTTTAACCAAGTTCTTCATGATAGCCATCAATTCATCAATTTCTGATGGCGTTAAAACGGCAGTTGGTTCGTCAAAGATAAGAATATCTGCTCCACGATAAAGTGTCTTCAAGATTTCAACACGTTGTTGAGCCCCGACAGAGATGTCTGCAACTTTGGCAGAAGGATCCACAGCAAGGCCATAACGTTCAGACAACTCATTGATTTCACGAGTTGCACGAGCAATATCTAGGACACCATTTTTGGTTAATTCGCTTCCTAAAATGATATTTTCAGCAACAGTGAAAGCTTCTACCAACATAAAGTGCTGGTGAACCATTCCAATTCCTAGGCTAGCTGCTTTTGACGGAGAGTCTAGTTTTACAACTTGACCGTTAACCACAATTTCACCACTAGTTGGTTCAAGAAGCCCTGCTAGCATGTTCATAAGAGTGGACTTCCCAGCTCCATTTTCTCCTAAAAGTGCATGAATTTCACCTTTACGAAGTTCAAGGTTAATCTTGTCGTTAGCGACAAATTCACCAAAAACCTTGGTAATTTCACGCATCTCAATGACATTTTCGTGTGTCATGTGCTCTTCCTTTCAGAGTTTTATTTTGTTTCAATAAAACCTGCTAAAGAAATTTAACAAGCTCTATTGAGACAAAACCATTTGTCTCAATTCTTAAAGAAGCGGCCCCAGGCCGCTTCCTAAGAAATGACTTCCTTCAATTATTTTTCAGGAACTTTGATGCTACCATCAAGGATTTTAGCTTTTGCATCTTCAACAGCTTTTTTACCTTCTTCAGAAAGGTTAGTTACTGCCAAGTCAACACCTTTATCCTTCAATGAGTAAACGATAACTTGACCACCAGGAAATTCACCTTTTTCAGCTTTGTTGGCAAGGTCTTTTACAGCTGTACCAACTTGTTTCAAAGAAGAAGCAAGTACGAAGTTTGATTCTTTACCATCTTTAGAAGTGTATTTACCTTCTTCTGCTTGGTCACGGTCTACACCGATAACCCAAACTTTTTCGTCTTCATTTTTGCTTTCATTCAAAGATTTAGCTTCTGAGAAGACACCTGCACCAGTACCACCAGCTACTTGGTAAACTACGTCTGCACCAGCTGCGTATTGAGCAGCAGCGATAGTTTTACCTTTAGCAGCATCACCAAATGATCCAGCATAGTCTACTTGAACCTTGATTGATGAGTCAACAGAGGCAACACCTGCTTTGAAACCAGCTTCAAAACGTGAGATAACTTCAGATTCCATACCACCTACAAAACCAATTTGTTTAGTTTTTGTAGTTTTAGCTGCAGCCACACCTGCAAGGTAAGCTGCTTCGTTATCAGCAAAAGTAGCACTTACAACATTCTTTTGATCTTTAATGACATCGTCAATCAAAACATAGTTTAAGTCTGTATGTTCTTTTGCAGCATCTGCAACTGCATTTTTAAGTGCAAAACCAATTCCATAGATCAAGTTGTAGTTTCCAGCTGCTTGTTGCAAGTTGTTTGCGTAGTCAGCTTCACTTGTTGATTGGAAGTAAGTGTAACCTTTATCTTTTTCAAGGTTGTGTTCTTTACCCCAAGCTTGAAGACCTTCCCAAGCTGATTGGTTAAAGGATTTATCATCAACACCACCTGTATCTGTAACGATAGCTGCTTTAGTCTTCACATCAGAAGAAGATGAAGCCGCGTTACGAGAAGAGCGATTACCACATGCAGCAAGTCCAAATGCTGCTACTGCAACTAGACCAAGGCCTAGCCATTGTTTTTTGTTCATTACTGAACCTCCTAAATAAGATGCGCAACAAAGTTGCAAGTATGGATTGATTGGCCACAAGGACCCTTGCCACTCAGAGAGTGACACAGACTATTGCAAGTCTGTAAAAGAATATGGAAGTAATTCCCCGACCGTCATCTCGACCGTCGATTTATCTTTGGCAACTAGAGTCACCTTTAGATCTGGTTTAAAAAATTCGACCATAACTTGGCGACAAGCACCGCAAGGCGAAATTGGTTTTTCAGTTTGACCATAAACAATCAATTCTGAAAAATCTCGTTGTCCTTCAGAAACTGCCTTAAAGATTGCAGTTCTTTCGCCACAGTTGGTCAAGGGGTAGCTAGCATTTTCAATGTTAACCCCTGTATAGATACTTCCGTCCTTGGCTACCAAAACAGCGCCAATCGGAAAATGTGAGTAGGGAACATAAGCTTTCTTACTAGTTTCAATCGCTAAATCAATCAACTCAGTAGTCGCCATCAGCCAACTCTCCTTTTAAGATTGCTACACCAGAAGATGTCCCGATACGTGTAGCTCCCGCTTCAACAAAGGCAACTGCATCTGCATAAGAACGAGCTCCACCAGCAGCCTTAACACCCATATCAGGTCCAACTGTCTGACGCATTAACTGAACATCTGGCAAAGTCGCTCCACCTGTTGAAAAGCCTGTAGAAGTCTTAACAAAGTCTGCACCAGCTTTTTGAGCAAGTTGGCAAGCCAGAACTTTTTCTTCATCCGTTAACAAACAAGCTTCAATAATAACCTTAACAAGTTTGTCTCCGCTTGCTTCAACAACAGCACGAATATCTGAATCAACTAATGCAGCATTTCCTGATTTGAGTGCGCCAACATTGATAACCATATCAATTTCGTCAGCACCATTTTGGATGGCTTCTTTGGTTTCATAGGCTTTGACAGCTGAAGTTGTAGCTCCAAGAGGAAAACCTACAACTGTACAAACCTTGACATCAGTATCTGTTAGACCAGCTTTTGCATGAGAAACCCAGCAAGGATTCACACAAACACTGGCAAAATCGTACTCTCTTGCTTCAGATAGCAAACGATCGATTTGTTGCTCGGTCGCATCTTGCTTCAAAAGTGTATGATCAATGTATTTATTTAATTTCATTTCGGATTTTCCTTAAATTAGGAGATAATTTCAATGATTTCACGCGTTTTTATCGCTTCATCACTTATTTTAATTTTAACATATTTTTGGAAATCTGTAACTAGTTCCGGAGAAATTTTGCCATTTGCATATACTTTTGCGACAATTTCACCCTTTTTAACTGATTCTCCAACTTTCTTCACAAAAACAATCCCTGTCTCATAGTCAAGAGCATCGGTTTTGACTGCACGACCAGCACCTAATCTCATGGCGAAAAGACCAAACTCCATGGCTGGTAGCGCCTCAATAACACCATCTTCCTGAGCGGGAATCTCAACTACGTGGTCAACTTTTACTGGTCGATAAAGATCGTCTAAATCCCCACCTTGAGCGAGGACCATCTCTTCAAACTTCTTAAGTGCCTGACCATTTTCAAGATGTTGCCTTACCTCCTCGACTGTTTTTTCAACATTTGCCAAAGATAGCATAATCTGGGCTAACTCACAGATAAAGTGGCTGATATCCTCGCGTCCTTTACCTTGAAGAATTTCTAGTGCTTCTAGAATTTCCAAGCGGTTCCCAATGGCACGTCCTAAAGGTTGACTCATATCCGTAATGACTGCTACTGTCTTACGGCCAACAGCCTTACCAAGGTTTACCATGGTTTGAGCCAATTCACGCGCCTCATCAACTGTCTTCATAAAGGCACCTTCACCGACTGTTACATCCAGCAAAATAGCATCGGCTCCAGCTGCAATTTTTTTACTCATGACAGAACTAGCAATCAAGGGAATCGTATCAACTGTCGCAGTGACATCTCGTAGTGCATAGAGAAGTTTATCCGCTTTAACTAATTGATCAGACTGGCCAATAACTGAAACCCCAATATCCTGAACCTGTTTGATAAAGTCATCCTGACTGCGTTCAACTTGAAAACCTTTGATAGATTCTAATTTATCGATTGTTCCGCCAGTATGTCCTAGACCTCTACCACTCATTTTGGCAACTGGAACATCAAAACTAGCTACCAAGGGTGCTAGTATTAAAGTTACCTTGTCACCAACACCACCCGTAGAGTGTTTATCAACCTTCACACCATTTATAGCAGACAAATCAAACTCCTGACCTGTCTTGACCATGTTCATAGTCAAATCGGAAATCTCTCGTGTTGTCATTCCTCGGAAGTAAACTGCCATGGCAAAAGCTGACATCTGGTAATCAGGAACAGTTCCTGCAACATAACCTTCAATCAGCCATTGGATTTCACTTGAAGTTAGTTCTTGACCGTCTCTTTTTTTCTGGATTAGATCTACTGCTCTCATTCTTTCACACTTCTAAGGATATAATATCCCTTGTCTTTCTTCACGACCTCACAATTACCAAAGACTTCTTCCATCTTGTTTTTGGCACTTGGAGCTCCTTGTTTTTTCTGGATAACAATGGTTAAATCTCCACCGTCTACAAGATAATCAATGCTTTTCTCGATGATTTCATGGACGACTTGCTTGCCTGCACGGATGGGTGGATTCGAAATGACATGGTCAAATTGCCCTTCTACCTGCTCATAAATATTGGACTGGAAGATAGTCGCTTGAACTTTGTTTTTCACTGCATTTTGCTGGGCTAAATCCAGGGCACGATTGTTAATATCCACCATAGTCGCTTGAACACCATTAGCTTTAACCAAAGACAAGCCTATTGGACCGTAGCCACAACCAACATCCAGAATTTTTTCACCTTTTTCAACATCGAGACATCTTAGCAATAACTGACTTCCAAAATCAATCATTTTTTTGCTAAAGACACCTGCATCCGTCAAAAAAGTCATCTTTTCTCCAAGTAGTTCCACTCTTAGCTCATGAACATCATGGGCCGCATCTGGATTTTCTGCATAATACATTTTACTCATAGTTTCATTTTACCACATAAATAAGTTAATTGTAAATCGTCTACATGACAACAAAGGCTTTTCTTTGGCATCGATTTATTAAAAAATAGTATAAGTTGCCTAATCCCTTAGGGGCCAAGCAAGTAAGAACCCAATGCCATAGTGATAGCAAAGGAAAAAATACAGACTAGACCAAACAAGAAAAGCCACCATTTTCTTGTTAAAATGGCGAGAATCAAGTAAATAAAACCAATAATTGGTAGCAAGAATAACAAGACAAAGGCAGACCAACTATAGGTTTGACTTCCTATACTCACAGTAAACTCAATCAAAGTCGGAGATAACCACAGAATCACAACCAGTAAGCTAGTCAGTTTTATAAATTTATCACTCACTACTAGTCTCATAACATCACCTCTTTTGATTGCTATACTACTTATATTTTAACAAAGAAAGCGCTTTTTCTCAAATGATTCAGATGTCTTTCTCTGTAAATTATGGTATACTGAGATATCAAACGAGGAAATTTTATGACCAACGAATTTTTACATTATGAAAAAATCAGCCGAGGAACTTGGCAATCATTACATCGTAAGACAACACCTCCTTTAACCGAGGAGGAATTAGATTCTATTAAGAGTTTCAATGACCAGATCAGTCTCCAAGATGTAACAGATATTTATCTACCGCTGGCTCACCTTATTCAAATCTACAAACGTTCCAAGGAAGATCTGGCCTTTTCAAAAGGAATTTTTCTCCAAAGAGAGAGTAAAAATCAGCCTTTTATTATCGGGATTTCAGGTAGTGTAGCAGTCGGAAAGTCAACTACTAGTCGACTCTTACAAATTCTGCTTTCTCGTATTTTTCCAGAAGCAAGTGTTGAATTAGTTACGACTGATGGTTTTTTGTATCCTAACAGTATCTTAAATGAACGAAATATCCTAAACCGAAAAGGTTTCCCCGAGAGCTATGATATGGAAGCTCTACTTAATTTTCTTGACCAACTTAAAAACGGGCAAGATGTTGACATTCCTGTTTATTCTCACGAAATCTATGATATCGTACCTGATAAAACACAAAGAGTTCAAGCAGCGGATTTTGTCATCGTAGAGGGTATCAACGTCTTTCAAACCCCTCATAACAGCCGTCTTTACATTACAGACTTCTTTGATTTTTCAATCTACGTAGACGCTGCAGTTGAGGATATCGAGAGTTGGTATTTGGACCGTTTCTTAAAACTCCTTAGTTTTGCACAAGATGATCCAAGCAACTATTACTATCGCTTCACCCAACAACCAATCAGTGAAGTCAAAGATTTTGCTCATCAGGTTTGGACTAGTATTAATTTGACCAATCTACAAAACTATATTGAACCGACTAGAAATCGGGCAGAAGTCATTCTTCATAAATCTAAAAATCATGAAATTGATGAAATTTATTTAAAAAAGTGATTTCCCCTTGTCAAAATAATAGTTTTCAGATATAATGGTATAGTTAGTAAATATGGAGGTAAGAACATTGGCAAACATTAAATCAGCTATCAAACGCGCTGAATTGAACGTTAAACAAAACGAAAAGAACTCAGCTCAAAAATCAGCTATGCGTACTGCTATCAAAGCTTTTGAAGCAAACCCATCTGAAGAACTTTACCGTGCTGCTAGCTCAGCCATCGATAAAGCAGAAACTAAAGGTTTGATCCACAAGAATAAAGCTAACCGTGATAAAGCACGTCTTGCAGCTAAACTTGGTTAATCTTTAACTGCATACAAAATGAGCTCTTCGGAGCTTTTTTTGTACACATTTTTCTGGAGGTTATCATGAAAATTGCTATTATAGGATATTCAGGATCAGGTAAATCTACTTTGGCTGAAAAACTTTCCAGCCACTACTCCATTCCCAAACTTCATATGGACCGATTGCAATTTCAGCCTGGTTGGGTAGACAGTGATCGCGATTGGATGTTAAAGGAGATGGCGACATTCCTTACTGAAAATGAGGATTGGGTTATTGACGGTAACTATAGCTGGTGTTACTATGAGGAAAGAATGGAGCAAGCTGACCAGATTATCTTTCTAAACTTTTCAGCTTGGAATTGTTTAGCAAGAGCCTTAAAACGCTATCTACAATACAGAGGAAAAGTTAGAGAAAGTATGGCAGACGGTTGTCCTGAACAGTTTAACTGGGAATTTATCCGCTGGATTCTCCGGGATGGCCGAACAAATAATGCTAAGGTAAGATACCAAAAATTAAGTGATACCTACCCTGAAAAGATGCATATTCTCCATTCTCAAGCAGAGATTGATTGTTTCTTACAATCTCTTAAAAAATAGACGATAGAGCAACATTCATTTAGGTCATAGTATGGACTGAATGACTAAAAAAGGAAGATTTTCTGGATGAAAATCTTCCTTTTTTGTGTCTTCTTTTATTCTGCAATTAAAGTCTCTAGACCAACCTTCATCATATCAGTGAAGGTGTTTTGGCGTTCTTCAGCTGTTGTATCCTCATCTGGATTAACCAAACTATCTGAGATGGTCATAATGGCAAGAGCATCAACATGGTGTTGAGCTGCCAAATAGTAAAGAGCTGCTGCTTCCATTTCCACAGCCTTGACTCCCCATTTTCCAAGCTCGATGTTCTTTTCAAAGTAGTTTGAGTAGAAAACATCTGATGACAAGACATTGCCGACATGTGTAGTCATGCCAAGGTCTTTAGCAATATGGTAAGCCTTATCTAGCAAGTCAAAACTTGCAATTTGTGGGAAATCGTATTGAGGCCAATCGTTGCGGATGATGTTTGAGTTAGTTGCAGCTGCTTGAGCCAAGACCAATTCACGGACGTGAACATCCTCATTCAAAGATCCAGCCGTTCCCACACGGATCAATTTCTTCACACCGTAGTCAACAATTAACTCACGCGCATAGATGGAGATTGATGGCATTCCCATCCCTGTTCCCATGACAGATACACGATGGCCCTTGTAAGTTCCAGTGTATCCAAACATGTTACGAACTTCGTTAAAGCAAACAGCATCTTCAAGGAAATTCTCAGCAATAAACTTGGCACGAAGAGGATCCCCAGGAAGAAGAATTTTATCAGCAATTTCACCCTGCTTAGCAGCAATATGGATAGACATAATATAAGATACCAAACCCGTCAAAAAGCGAAGGGAGAATAGGAGTTGGGCGCAGTGAGCGATGCTCGCTAGACCAACTATCTTTTTCCCACTGCTTTTAGGGTGGGTTCAATTCCTTTCTTTCTTAAATTTTATTATTTAGAGGAGAGTAAACAGTATTCAGTTTAGCGAATACGGCTTACCCATCCTTTCATTTTTTGTTTGTAGAAAAGCTTTCCGCTCGTGTTCAAATCTGAACACACGCCCTACCTTTCTTTTATTAATGTTGATTACAATTCAGCAAGAATAGCTTTAAGCAAGCCTTTGAAGTCGCCCTTGACTCGTTCGGTCACTTCTACGACTTCTTCGTGGTTGAGTTCTTCTTGGAAACCTGCAGCAAAGTTAGTAATACATGAAATACCAAGAACCTTCAAACCAGAATGTGCTGCAACGATGACTTCAGGAACTGTTGACATTCCGACAGCATCTGCACCAAGTGTCTTATACGCACGAATTTCAGCTGGAGTTTCGTAAGTTGGACCTGTTACACCGATATAAACACCATCGTCAAGTTTAACACCAAGTTTTTCAGCAACTGCATGTGCTGTAGCACGATATTCTGGGGTGTAAGCTTTTGACATATCAGGGAAACGTGGACCGAAGTCATCCAAGTTTTCACCAATCAATGGGTTTTGACCAGTCATGTTGATGTGGTCAGTGATAGCCATCAAAGTACCTGGACCAAATCCGATACCACCGGCAGCGTTGGTTACAATCACACCTTCACATCCCAAGACTTTCATAACACGAACTGGGAAGGTAACGACCTCAAGAGGATTTCCTTCGTAGAAGTGGAAACGTCCTTGAAGAGCCAAAACCTTACGTCCAGCAAGTTCACCGTACACCAATTTTCCAGCGTGTCCAACAACTGTTGAACGACCCCAGTTTGGAATTTCAGCGTAGTCTACTACGACTGGATTTTCGATTTCTTCAGCTAATTCTCCAAGTCCTGATCCAAGAATCAAGCCGAACTCTGGGGCTTCAACTCCCTTTTCTTTCAAGAAAGCAGCTGTTTCATTGATTTTTGCTAATAATGTCATTATCTATCTCCTTCTTATTGTTTTAAAAAATGACCAATTTTGTCAAAGGTATTAGCGTTACGAATGGTAATATTGCCATAGAAAGGCAACTTCAGTAGTTGTTTGTGATAGGCTGTTTTAGCGTAGGTTTCTTCTGACAATTTACCCCAGAAGATCCCTAATTTTCCAAAATGAAGCACTTCATCGACCAGTTCCAAACTGTTCACTTTCTCGATGACTTGATCCACATCCATACCCTCAGTGTAAAAGAGCACATCCTTTCGAGCCATCTCATGATTCCACCAATCAGGAAGATTTCTAAGCTCCTTTTCATAGTCTTCAAGACTCATCAAGGAAAAACTCTGAATAAATGGATAGTATCTTTCAAAGAAAGACTGTAATTTCTCTATTAATTTAGTTCTAGGCACATTGGTATCAAAGAAAATATTGCCACTATTGATGTAGCTTTCTACATTTTCTAATCCTAACTCCGTCAATTCTTGACGCAGCTGAGCCATGACCACCTTGTTCTTTCCACCGACATTAATGCCTCTAACAAGTAGAGCGTAACGAATCATCTTAAACTAATTTATCTAAGAAACTTTCACCAATCATGGCAGTTTCAACGCCAAAGTTATCCGCAATTGTTGCTGATATATCGGCGAAGTGTCCAACTGGAAGTAAACCATTTCCTTTGAAGGCTGGACTGTATGCCAAAAGTGGGATGTATTCACGAGTATGGTCTGTACCAGCATAGGTTGGATCGTTACCATGGTCAGCAGTAATCAAAAGAAGATCATCTTCTCTCATTGCTGCCATGATTTCTGGCAAGCGCTCATCAAACTCATGCAAGCAATCACGATAGCCTTGTGGATCACGACGGTGTCCATAAAGAGCATCGAAGTCTACCAAGTTTGTGAATGAGAAGCCTTCTTTGAAATCTTCAGATTTCATTGCTTTAATCAAATTATCAATACCATGGCTGTTTGATTTATTATGGCCCATATCATTGTTGATACCAGCACCGTTAAAGATATCGTTAATCTTACCAACCGCATAAGTATCAATGCCGGCTTCATTCAATTTATCCAAAACAGTTGGTGCAAATGGTGAAACAGCCAAGTCGCGACGATTTGCAGTACGTGTGAAGTTTCCTGGCTCCCCAACATATGGACGAGCAATGATACGACCAAGAAGAGCTGGACGCTCTAAAGTAATCGAACGAGCGTATTCGCAAATACGGTACAATTCATCCAAAGGAATAATGTCTTCGTGGGCTGCAATTTGAAGAACTGGGTCAGCTGACGTATAGATAATCAACTCACCAGTCTCCATTTGGCGTGGTCCGAAATCATCGATAACAGCTGTACCAGAATAAGGTTTGTTAGCTTCACGAATAACCTTACGGCCTGAAAATTCTTCAATCTTTGTAATAATTTCTTCAGGGAATCCATTCCAGAAAGTATCAAATGGTTCAGTGATATTAAGTCCCATGATTTCCCAGTGACCGGTCATGGTATCTTTCCCGAGAGAAACTTCTTCTAACTTAGTCGCATAACCAGTAGGGTTGCTTTCAGCTGGAACAGTCTTCAATGGTGTTTCGCGAGGGATGTTTCCAAGACCAAGTTTTGCCATGTTTGGTACATCCAAACCTACAGCTTTTGAAATGTGCCCAAGTGTGTCTGATGCACCATCAGGAACACCCGCATTTACAAAGTTATTAGCATCTGGTGCTGCACCGATTCCTACAGAATCTAGTACCACCAAGTGAATACGATTAAATTTTGGCATAGTGTGTCTCCTTTTTACTTTGATTATTTCGCTTTTGTTGAAGTTAAAACCTGAACGCCCTTTTGTCCAGCAACGATGACCTTATCGACCATTTGGTTAAACAAGCCGTGCTCAACGACACCAACGACGTGATCTAATTCTTGTCCCAGAGCAATTGGATCTTCAATCACTTCCAAGGCGAGGTCAATGATAAAGTTCTGCATATCCGTCACAAAACGTTGGCCATCCTTTTCACGGAAGTTCGGTTTATAGCCAGCTCGTTCAAATCGACGGAAGACCTGTTCGGAACCATATTGAACTACCTCTACAGGCAATTTAAAAGCACCCAGTTTCTCAACTAGTTTGCTCTCATCAACAACCCAGATATATTCTTTAGATGGAGTTGCGACAACCTTCTCCATTAGAAGAGCTCCTCCACCACCTTTGATTCCGTTAAACTGACTGTCTACTTCATCTGCACCATCGACTGTCAGGTCAACAAAGTCCACTTGGTCAATAGACTTAAGAGGAATATTGAGTCCTTCTGCCTGCTTGCTGGTCACACTAGAAGTCGTTACAGCTGTAATCTGCAAGCCTTCTTCCTTGATGCGACGACCTATCTCTTCTACGAAATAGTAGGCAGTTGAGCCTGTTCCAAGTCCGACAACCATACCATCTTTGACGAACTCAGCAGCCTTAATTCCTGCCATTTTTTTCAGATTTTCCACTTATACACCTCCAAATAGAGCTACTTATATTATATCATGAATACGCTTCAAATTCATCCAAATATCAGAAAAACCCGAACATTTTATTTCGGGTTTTTGATTCTTATTTAACCATATCAGGGTCATAGTCGTAAAATCCAGTATCCAAGAAACGATTTTTAGGATGTAGCTTACGAACTTCTTCATCGAGCAAGAAGGCTTGGTCATGTGTAAAGTTCCCTTCTTGAATTAAGCTACGTGCTTGGACAAAGAGTTTGGCAATTTCCACAAAGTTTTGTCCTGGAGTGTAGAGGCCTTCAAGCTTCCAATGAGTGAAGCCATGTTCTACCAACTCAGTCAACTTGGTCATCAAATCAAGGTCATTATTCGCAAAGATATGAGTTCCATGATTGTCTTCAAAAATAGAGTAATGACTCTCTGGATCACTAGGCTCGGCCAAGAACAAATCACGTTGACGAGATTTTTCATCATCAATTTGTGTGAAATTGTAGTAGTTTTGCAAGAGCGGACGCTTCGAATGGTGGATAACACTAGCACCGTATACCAAGACTTCAGCAGGAATTTCTAAAATTTCAGGCATTTTGAAAAGTTCTGCAGATGGGATTTCACGCGCCAAAACAGCTTCTGACGCTCCTGCTTTTTGTCCCCAGAAATTAATCTGACGACTGCTAGTGACCATGGTTGACGCATCATAAATGGTTTTGAAAGAATAGCCGTCACGCTTGACCACATAAAAGACACCTGCATCTCCAACAGTGATATAGTCAGCTTTAATTTCCTCTAGAAAATCCAAGAATGGCTTGATACGGTCCATCATGTCTTGGTGCATAAGAGCATTAACCGCAACGATTAATTCCTTACCTGCATCATGAACGATTTTTGCGATTTCGCGCAATTCTTCATGACTAAAGGTAGTTGGCAAACGAAGACCAAAATCTTTCTCACCGACATAAATGCGGTCGACACCAGCCTCGAGTAGCTGTTTTACTTGTTCAATACTTTCAGCAGTTGCTGTAATGATAATCTTTTCCATAGAGAAAATTATACCACATTTCCAAAAAATCAGCTATATAGAAAAGTGGGTCTTGTTAGTCCAAATTTTAAAAAAAGTTAACCGTATCAATAACAGTTCACTTTTTCGTTTTATGCTTGTGTCTTTTCGACAAGCCGTCCGTCATTCATAACATAAATACGGTCAACCTTATCTAGCAAGCGAGTATCATGCGTAATCATGACAACTCCCCTGCCTTGCTCATGGGCAATTGAAGCCAGCATATCTGTAACCTGATAAGCACGTTGCGTATCTAAGCTAGCTGTCGGCTCATCTGCAAGCACGATGATCGGATTATTGTATAGGGCTCTAGCAATTGCAGCTCGTTGGCGTTCTCCACCAGAGAGAGCTTTGGGATAGTGATTTTGAACCTTTTCCAAGTCCAACAAACTGAACAACTCTTGTCGGTTACTTTTTATAGATTTCTTTTTATCCAAACGGTCAATTAAATCTAATTGCTCCTTAACCGTTAAAAAGGGAATCAGATTTGAAGCCTGGAGAATAAAGCCAAATTCACTAAAGCGCAAATCCGTTTTTTCTTTTTCGGTTAGGTTTCCAGTCTCTTTTCCCTTTACCAGAATCTTGCCACTTGAAGCTTCCTGAAGTTGGCCTAGAGTCGTTAAAAAGGTTGTTTTACCTGACCCAGAAGGCCCTACAATGGCTACAAACTCACCAGCGTTTAGCTGAAAATTGGTCTCATGAAGAGCTGTCACTTTCATATTGCCTTCGCCATAAGTTTTTGTCACTTGAATCATCTCAATTAATCTAGTCATGTCATTCTCCTTATCATTCTGCAATGGCCGTAATTGGATCTACTTTTAGCAGACGAGGAAGCGAAATGACGCCTCCTAGAAGAGCCATCAAGCAGATGACCAGGCTTAACACAAAGTATGCCAGCCAACTAGGGTAGAAAAAGAAGGTTGCAGGTAAGACTAAAATGACAGCCCCAATGGCTAATAAAGCCATGCTTATTCCCAAACCAGATAAGAGAAAGATTTGACAGAAAAGGGACCATACGATGGATTTTATCTGAATTCCTTGTGCTCGCATAATGCCATAGAGGCCTAATTTTTGAATGGTAATGATGTAGATAAAAATTCCTACAATCAGACCTGTAATGACAATCATTGCTAGAATCATTCCTGAGAATACATTGACCTGAGGGGTATAACCAGGAATTTTTGAAATCATTTTTTGAATAGAAATCTGCTTCAAGCCATCGCCAGTCACTTCTACATCATTTTGCAATACTAATGCAGAAATAGATTGATTAGCTTTTGTTGTTCCTTGTAAATTCCAATACGTTGTTAAGCTCGTAAAGACAACAGGTTCTGTGAAAAATTTATTTCCTTTGGTCAAACCTACAATCTTAAAACTTGTTTCACTCCCGTTGAGTTGAATTGCGTCTCCAAGTTTGATGCCATAATTTTCAAAAGACTGATCCACTACCACTTCTTGGTCATTTTCTGGGTAACGCCCTTCAATCAAGGTTGGAGAGATAAAACTGTCCCACTCTTGACCGAAAATAGAGACATTAATCTTGTCACTACTATTAACCAAGTTTGTTACAGCAAACATATAGCTTAGGGGAACAGCATCCTCAGAAACCTTATCCTTGTAGTCTTTTTCAGGTATAAAGGATGCAGTCAAATTATCGTTTGCATAATCGGATAGAACAACTCCTGTTGCTTGCCAATTATCGATAGCAGCCCTATTATTTCGAACAAGCCCGAGAGCCAAACTTGTCATAAAAAAGACCATAAAAGCAATGAGAAAAATGGTAGTTAGAATTAAACTGTAACGTAGTTTATTCTGTAAAATTTCTTTGATAGCAAGATACATGCCAATCTCCTTTAACTATTCTGTTGCCGGGGAATACAGCCCCCCTCTACCATAGCACTAAAGATAGAAAACCATCTTGTCATGAACAACTAGAATCAATTTAAAAGAATCCTGTCCTTACTTCGAAATTGAATTTATTTGCATCAGTGTATGATTTTTATTCGTTTTAATCATCAAATTTCCACTCATTGGAATAAGAGAAAAATAATAAAGTTTAAACGGTTCACCCATCCTATCATTTTCCCTAAGGCATGTCAAGAAAACCGACTTTGTCCTTGAAAACAGATTTTATGCAATTTGTAACCATTCTGTAATAATTCTCTCTTTAAAAAGTGATAAAATAGTAATGTATTGTTAAGGAGAGAAATATGCCCGCTAGAAAATTACACCCGTATGAGTTAGAACAAGAAAGTGTAAAAACTGCTCAGTTTCAAGATTATGTTCCAGAAAATGCTTCTGTTGCTAGTGTAAAGGAAGTCCTATTTTTTGTAAACATCGCTTGCTTCTGCGTCTTTTTAGCGATTTTTAGCTTTTTGTTCTTATCACTAAAAGTAAACACTGTTTTATCATTTGCTTTGGCTATCGGTCTTAGTCTTGTAGCATTGCAATTTCAGCGTACTTTTATCAAGAAAAAATTCAAATAAAAACCTTCGATGAATCGAAGGTTTTTTTATTTATTCTTTCGTTTAGATGGTGTTGAGATCGCTATCTTGACTTCAAAAATTGTTCCGTTAGGTTTGTTATCTTTTACACTGATGCTTCCTTTAAGGGCATCTACGATTTGCTTAGCCAAAGACAAGCCTAAACCGAAACCACCCTTTTGACGTGTCCGAGCTTTATCAACGCGATAAAATCGATCAAAGATTTTCTTTTTATCGGCTGCAGAAATACCAATTCCATTATCTGCTACCTTTAGATAGAGACTGCGTTCTGTCGTTGAAATCTCAAAATAAATATCTCCTTCTTCTTCTGTATACTTGACAGCATTGTCAAACAGAATGGTCATCAATTGCTTGAGGAGAAGTTTATCTGTGATGATAGTGCGATGAACACGATTCGAGAAACGAAAAATACGATTATTCTCGGACGCAATCATCTCATAGTTAGTAAAGGTTGTATTAAAGAAATCTGGCTCTACCTCTCCAAACTCAGGCTTGATTCCATCATCCCTACGTGCCAAATTGAGAAGGTTAGTCGTTAGAAACTTCATATTTCGAACTTCTTCCAAACTAGAAGCGATACTCTCACTTGACTCCATAATAGTCGCCTCTGGTTTTCTAAAAAGAGTTTCCAGACGGTTCTGAAGAACTGCCAACGGAGTCCGTAATTCATGACTGGCATTTTCCACAAAACTTTTCTGCTTTTGCATACTTTCAAGTAAGGGTTTAACACTGACACGTGCAAGATAGAGACTGGCTAAGATAGATAGAATCCAAAAACTTGCCATCACCACCACGATTAACTGCTCGTGGTTTTGACTAATTTGCTCTAGTTGGCTTGTGTTAATCAGGATAGCAGCATACTTAATATTAGTCGAAACAGAATCAATTTTTATTTCTGTCAGTACAACGCGATAAATCTCATCCTGACCGTAGCTATTGACAACATGAAGTTGGCGGATATGATTTAAATCCTTTTTATTGAAAGTTATTCTGTCTAATCCTAAAAAGCGATTGCCAGTCACTAATTGATTCAAATTTGAATCTAGCAAAATCACTTCAGTATTGGAACTCACATTTGGTTTTTTATCAGATGCTGGAGCGACATTGCCACTATCTAAATCCTTAACGTCTTCAGTTGCACGATTGACGGCCAATTGAATAATGTCCTGAGGATTGTTGCTGAGAGATAGCAGTTTCTCATCCACTGATGTGTAGAGACTGGAGTGCATAACCTGCAAGATAATCAAGGTCATGGCAGAGAAAATTAGGGTGAAAACACCAAAATTACGGATAAAGTAGCTAAAATCTTCTGCGTACCAATTCTTTTTTAATTTCTTAAACATGTTTTAAAATATACCCAACACTACGCAAAGTTTGGAGATTTTCAGCAAAGGCTGAACCTTTCAATTTCTTACGAACTTTTGATACATAAACTTCTACAACGGAAATGGTTGTGTCACTGTCAAATCCCCATAAACGGTCAAAAATTTGTGTTTTTGGTAAGATAACATTTTGATTTTGGAGGAAATAAACCAGAAGCTCAAATTCTTTACCCAATAGTTCCACAACAGTATCATTGACTTTAACCTCATTTGTAGATAAATTGACAGTCAAATCACCATAAGAAAGAATATTTTCGTTGAACTTACCAGAACGTTTGAGCAGAGCCTGGATACGCATCTTGAGTTCTTCTAGGTAGAATGGTTTTGTTAGATAATCATCTGCCCCAAGCTCAAATCCATGACCTTTGTCATCGAGACTTTCCTTGGCTGTCATGATGAGAACAGGAGTCGAGACACCTTTTTCACGTAGTTCTTTTAAGACTTGGAAACCATTTTTTTCTGGTAACATCAAGTCCAATAGAATCAAGTCATAGACACCACTTTCAGCCTCATAAAGACCTTCTTCTCCATCAAAAACCTGCATGACATCCGCAAAATCATCCAAAAAATCAAAGACTGAATTTGACAGACCTAGGTCATCTTCCACTAATAGAATTTTGATCATCAAAAATTCCTCCTTATTATATCCATTATAGCAAAAATATCTTAAAAAAAACTCAACTTTCCTTGTTTTTCTATGAGAAAGTTGAGTTTTTATATACTATTTAGTCAAGAAGTTTTTAAGCCTTGCCATATTGTGCAACAGCTGCTTCAACTGCTGTTTTTTCACGCTTGATCAATTCAACGCGTGCTGCGATTTCCTTGATTCCCATACCGATGTTACGGCTAAGAGCTAGGTCAGAAAGTTGTGGCTCAAAGAATTCCTTGTATTCCGCCAAGCGTTGCTCTGTCTTGAATACATGGGCAGGAAGGATAACAAAGCTATCAAAGCTCATATCTCCTCCAAGGGCCGCCTTAATCCAAGCCCAGTTTTCACGCGCCCAAGACCAAACTGGTTCCTGAGTTTCCTTATGACCTAAGAACTGATAATACCATGCAGACAAATCTTGTGGTTTCACGACAAATTTGTCCTTCCAAGAAGCAATCAAGGTTTGGATATTATCCGCATCTGTACTGTAGGCAAGAGCAGCTGCTAATTGACGTTTGAAGACTGCATCTGTTGCATGAGTGTAAAGATCCAGATAAGTCGCTACCAAGTCCTTAGTCTCATGATGTTTGATTTCATTGATGAGGACTTGAGCACGAATGGCTGCTGGAAGTCCTGCAAGTTTTTCTTTATGGGCTGCAAAGATTTGACTTGCTACCTGACTAGCTTCTTCGTCATTTGAACGAATCATCATAGAAATGGTTAATTGACGAACCAACTCATCTTCATCAGATTCACCCTCTTTTGCTTCAAAACCAAGTCGTTCATAGTTGTGACGGGCCAACTTAGCAATGAGGTTATTAAAGGCTTTCTCAGCTTCTGTTCCTTCATCGATAAAGCGCTCAAGGGCACCAATAACCTGAGAAACTGCAGCAACAACCAGGTAAGACTCTTCCTTGGCAAGTTTATCAAGTACTGGCAACAAGTCTGCATATGATACATGTCCTGCTTCAGCAAGCAAACGACGTTCTTGGACGATTTGAAGCTTACTTGTGTTATCAAGTGTCTCTAAGTCAGCAAGAACAGCATCTAACAATTCACCTTGATAGTCAGTAATGTAGTGGGCAGTATTTTCAGTGTTAAGACGAAGAGCTGTTTTGTTTTCAGCAAGAAGCGCTGCATAGCCAGGAATTTCGATACTTTCAGTTTCCAGAGTATCTGGTAGTCCTTTCCAGTTACTGTTCAGTGGCACTACCCAGAGACGGTTCTTGTCTTCGTGCTCACCGATAAAGAATTGTTTTTGAGAAATCTTCAAAACATCATTTTCAACTGTAACAGTCAAAACTGGATAACCAGGTTGCTCCAACCAAGAATCCATAAAGGCTGCTACATCACGGCCTGATGCTTGACCAAGGGCATTCCAAAGGTCGCGACCAATGGTATTTCCGTATTGGTGTTTTTCAAAGTAAGCACGCAAACCTTTAGCAAAATCAGCATCTCCTAGCCAACGACGAAGCATGTGCATGAGACGGCTACCTTTAGCATAAACAATAGCAGCGTCAAAGAGGGTATTGATTTCATCTGGATGTTTAACTTCAACGTGAACAGACTGAACACCATCCGTCGCATCACGTTTAAGTGCGGCTGGCACTCCACTTGTTTGGAAGTCTTCAAAGATATTCCAGCTTGGCTCAATCGCATCCACACAGACGTATTCCATCATATTCGCGAAGCTTTCGTTGAGCCAGAGGTCATCCCACCATTTCATAGTTACGAGGTTACCGAACCATTGGTGAGCAAGTTCGTGGGCAATGACAAGGGCTACTTGTTGACGGCTGGCAAAGGTAGAGTTCTCATCTACAACCAAGTAGACTTCACGGTAGGTTACGAGACCCCAGTTTTCCATAGCACCAGCTGAGAAGTCAGGAAGGGCGATATGAAGAGATTGAGGAATTGGATACTTAACTCCATAGTAATCTTCGTAGAACTCGATTGAGCGAACAGCGATATCTAATGAAAACTCAAGGTTTGAAAGTGGGTGTGCCTTGGTTGAGTAAACACCAACGAGAGTACCATTTTTAGTTGTAGCAGTTACCCCTTGCAAATCACCAGCCACAAAAGCTAACAAGTAAGAAGACATGCGAGGTGTTGTCTCAAACTTCCAGATGCCAGTTTCCTTGCGATTTTCAACGTCAATTTCGGGCATGTTTGACAAGGCAAGTTCGCCTTCTGCTTGGTCAAAACGAAGAGATAGGTCAAAAGTTGCTTTAGCTTCTGGCTCATCCACACATGGAAAGGCTTCGCGGGCAAAGTGGCTCTCAAACTGAGTTGACAAGACTTCCTTCTTAACCCCATCAACTGTGTAGTATGATGGATAGATTCCTGTCATGTTGTCTGTGATTTTACCTGAAAAAGCAATAACCAATTCAACTGAACCTGCTTCTGCAAGTTCGATATGAAGAGCTTCGTTTTCGTTATCAACTGTAAATGGACGAGCTTGTCCTGCTACTTCAACTGAAGAAATCTCCAGATCTTTTTGGTGAAGGGAAATACGGTCACTTTTAGCTTGACCAGTAATGGTTACTTTTCCTGAAAACGTCTTGGTCTCACGACTCAAGTCTAAAAACAAATCATAATGTTCAGGAACAAATTTTTCAATATAATGTTCTACTGCTTGCATCATATTCTCCTATTCTAAATTTCTGAGCGAATGCTCTAGTTCAAACATACCTATTTTATCATATTTTTAAATAGAAAGAAGGATTGAAATGATTTTTACAATATTTTCATCTCGCATAACTCTATAGATATTTTATAAAAATTGTTAAGTCGTATTATTTGACCGCTTAATATGTTAGTGCTAAAATTGTCTTGTTTGGTAAATCAACTATAAAAAGGAGGAACAATGAAAAAGTTATTTTTTGCTGTTATTTCTGCGTTTGCGGCCCTAGCACTTCTAATTTCTATTGGTGCATATAGTACCCAAGCAAAAGAATTAACAAGCCAAGTGAAGATTTCTCAAGTGAAAACTGAAGGCGAAAAGATTTCATATCACTGGGAAATTGATTCAGGTGTGGAAGTCGGAGATACATTCAAGATTTCTATGCCAGAGGACGTTAAGTTTGCTTCTTCTGCTTTTAGCTCAATGAAAAACTCTAGTGGCGAAGAAATTGCAACAGGAAAAGTATCAGATGATGGTAAGACTTTGACTATCACCTTTGTAAAAGGAGGAAATAAAGGGGCCGAAGGAAACGTATCATTCTGGTATAAATGGGATGGAGATAATACCACTGGTCAAGACCAAGAACGCTCCATAAAAATCGGTTCAGAATCCGCAATCGTGAGACGTTCTGGACAAGGTCCAGTACCAGTCCTACTTCCGATTAAGAAGTATAATTCTGGTGGTACAGATAACACTAACTTGCAACACGCTCAAAAAATTTGGGGACCTACAGGAATTCCAGACTGGAGAGATACCCTAGAAGTAACTGATAAGACTACTGATGGTTTCTTGTTCTGGCACATCTCAGTAAACAATGCTGTTGACAAGAAAGAAGCCGCTTCAAGCATCGTCTTTACTGACCAAATGCCTAACCTTCCTGCACTTGATTATAGCCGTATTAAATCTGCTAAAGGTCAAGATGTGTCTCAATACTTCAAAGGTGGAACTTACCTTCCAGCATCATTTGACTTGAAAGTCAATGGTAAAACTCTAGTTGTCAACGGAGTATCAATGTCTGGTCTTGCATTAGAACCATACATTGAGTGGACAGAACATGGATTTAAACTTGATTTGACTAAGGTCAGCGACCAATTTAAAGTTGCATCTACAGACGAAATTACCCTATCATATCAAACACTTCTACAACATGCTGATCAAATCAAGAGCGTAACAAACGTTGCTTCTCTTACAAGCGATCAACACAAAACAGCTGTAACCAAAGAAAACACTTGGGTTAACAAAGCTGCTTCAGCAGATGCACAAGTCTACAATAGTGATGTAACAACTACAACAACGACTACATCTACTACCACAACAACTTCAATAACTTCAACAACGACTACGACATCTACTACTACAACTACTGAGTCTACGACTTCATCCACTACAACTACAACTCCTGAATCTACAACTTCATCCACTACAACTACGACTGAAGAGCCTAAGACTTCAACTTCTACTACTACGACTCCAGAAGAGCCAACTAGTCAAAATAGTAGCGAGGAAGAAACAAGCTCTACAACTACAACAACTACTGAGTCTACAACTTCTACTACGACTCCAGAAGAGCCAACTAGCCAGAATAGTAGTGAAGAAAAATCAAGCTCTACAACTACAGAGAAATCAACTTCAGAGACAACAGCTCCTGGATCTAATAGTTCAACAACTACAACTCATGGAGGACCTACAACAGTTTCAACAACTGGAGACAAACCAGGACTTCCAAATACTGGTGAACGTAATAGCTTAATTGTTTCTGTTGCTGGTGTTGCAATGCTTATCGTAGCTGTAGGAACAGTTTTACATTATCGTAAAAAATAATCAACCAATGTAGAAGTGATATGAATAGGGATTCAAAAGACAAACATCTTTGAAAACTTTATCCAATAACTTTACTTGTTAGATTCAAAAAAGCGGACATGATTGTCCGCTTTTTGTTTAGCTAATTTAGCATTTAAAGTCAGAAAAAGTTTTGGAAAGTGATTTCCAAAACTTTATTTCTTCTAGTAGTCTACAGAGGGTATACCTTGCGAAATTCTTCCAAAACAACCTTGCTTTCGGGTGTGAAAGTCAGACCAGCTTCCTCCAGCCACTCCGTGAAAAATTCCTCATGAACTTGACGCCAGTAGGTCAGAGATTTGTCTCCTTCACCTTCCTTATAGGCATGATCGGCTGACACTTGATGGAAAAGCTGAATAGAAACCTTTGTGACTTCGACAATGCAGACAGCTTGATCTTGACTGTCTAAAACGACATCAAAGGTCCCTGCTTGAGGTAGGGGTTCGTCCTCTACTGCGTAGAGGTCATAGGCAGAGGCTGTTGCTGTTTTTTCGCCTTTAAAGACCAGTTCCGCTAAAAGGTCTGGATCCACTCCAAAGGCCCATGCATCTATCTCATCTCCAATCGAGGGGTTGATTTGCTTGTAGGCATTCCACATTTCTTGCGGTGTCATTTCTTCTCCTTCTTTTCTTTCACCTTCCAATTATTATATCTTGTCAGTTCTAATTTAGGAAATCCTAGTAACTCTACCTTCACCTTCAATACTAAGGGTGAGGCATTTTCTTCGGTAATCTGCTCAAGAGGAAGCCAAATTGCCTTTGCTGAATCATTGTTTCCATCAAGAACCTCCTGAGGAAGGGATTGTTGAGAGTTCTCGAAATCGAGTACGATATCGTAAAAGGCCATGATATGATGTACTGCGAAGTCTTGCCCCTCTTCTTGAACCAGCACATCATACATCCTAGGATTTGAATAACGGCTAAGCGTATAGCCTGTCTCTTCCAGAACTTCTCTCTTGAGGGTTTCTGTCAACCCCTCACCGAGTTCCTGACTACCACCCGGTAGATCAAAACGATGTTGATAGGGGCCTCTTGTTTTTTCAATACAGAGCAGTTTTCCCTCTTGAAGACAGACTCCGTATACCCCAAAGTGATTTTTGATTTCCATATTCTACTCTTTTCTAAAAGTCCAAGATCGATAACTTACCTTATCCCTTAAAAGGAAAGAGGCTATAGATTTCATGCTCCTTGATATACTTCTTTAGTATCTCCTTATTCTCTTCGATTTTTGCTTGTATATCTGTCTCTTCAAACGTTGACTCAGCAATAAAGAGGTGAATCTTCAATAGATCTGTCAAGTATAGCAAACGGCGTTCCATCTCCGATTCAGGACTTGAAGCTTGCTTGATTTTTGCAAGCTTTTGCTCCAAGCTATCACCATTCAAAAATCTCTGATGGATTCTCCTTCTTATGTTTTGAGTTGATTCCTCCCCTTGTTCTAATGGAGATAAAAGGAGTTTTTTATAGACGAGTACCTGATTTTCTGCCTCTCTTTCCAGATAGGCCAATAAAATCAGAGAGCTATCAACAAAGGTCCAAGTGTTATAATTCCCTTCAAATGGAACTTGTATGATACGATCTAATAATTCCTTAGCCATTTCCTCTTGACCATCCAGATAAAGTAAATAGGCCAGATGATTTAGCGATTCGAGATAGCTAGCTTGGGTTTTCTTATTCTTTTTTAAAATTTTATCTAAATAGAGATGTAGGTCTGGATGTTTTTCCAGTTGTTCAACTACTTCTGGTAGCTTCATTTGAAATCCTTTCTATTCTTTTTAAAAAAATTTAAAGAGATTTTAGTCAACTAATCCAACTCTGCTCGACTGAACAAGTCTTTCATAGCTTCTATATCATCGCAAAATTCTTTAAATCCTAAAGCGAATTTAGCCAAGGCGTCCACCTTGGAAGAATAGGCGCAAAACATACTTCCTTCAGGATCAAAGTCGATAGCATCGCTTAATTCAGGCATTTTTTCCTCCAAAAATACCCAAGCTAGGGATGCCCAATCGTAGCCATTTCCTTCAAATCCCTCCTCTTCTCGAGTATCAAACACTTCCTGTCTGTATTCTCCATCAGGGTAATAAATGAGCGACCCTCGAACATTTTTAGAATCCTCATCATATACAAGCAGGCTAAAAGGGGCAATTTTTTCTCCATAATTAATTCCTACTGCTCTTTATTTAAGATATGAAAGAGATCATCTCTTAGAACAATGCCATCGTCTTCTATCAAATAGGCCATGTGCTCCCAGAAGGACAATTCTTGTTCAAGAGGCTTTTCCAAGGCAAGTACTTGATCCTTCAAGTTTGCTGCAATTTCTTCGACTTCATCTTGGTCAATCTCATAAAACTTTGCTTTCAAAAGAAAGATGCTTGATAGAAAGAGCGAATAAGAGGAAACAAAAGTACGCAAGGAAGAATTGACATAGATCCTCTCTTCTTGAAAAACTTCCCTTCCTTCTCGATTGCAAAGCAAGAAGACCTGCCCCTCTTCCCCAATTACAAAAGCACCTAAAAAACACTGACCAAAAAGCCTATAACTCTCTTGCTCTCTCCTGAGTTCCACTAGTTCGTTAGCTGCTTTGACAAAAGAGAATCCCATTTTTGGATAACCCTCTAAATATGCCAGAAGGTTGAAACGTATTTCGTCAAGAGTGAGTGATTTTTCCTCTTTAGGACCTACGCTAAAACCGTACTCCTTCACCAATTCATCGATATTGACTGTCATTTTCTCTCCTTATGCTATCAGTCATCAGATACCATTTCTCTAATCAACCTAGCTAATCATTAAAGGGCATAAAGTTATCGTGCTGATTATAATAATTCAAAGCATCAACCAAGTCTTGGAGACTTGCATCTGGCTTTTCTTCAAGCGCTACGGTGAGAACATCAATCAACTGCTCTCCATAGTAGACTAGCTGGAGATCTTGCTCCGCCACATCAGCTGGGTATACATCACGGTCTTCCACTACATCCGGATAATCAGATACCCAGTAGAGTCTAGCTAGTTCCAGTTCTCCATCCTCCTTGCCATAGAGGCAAAAATCATCTGATACTAATTGATCTACGCGCACCTGCTCGATTATCTGCTCTAGTGAAAGTTCTTGGTGTTTTCGCATCCCGTCTCCTTTTCTCTGTCTCACTCTTCAACAAAAGAGTTCAAAAATTCCTCAAAAGAAGCCCATTGACCATAGATCTCAGCTTTTTCTTCTAAAACATAGAAATACACCTTGCCATAATCCTCTGACCTTAGAGAAAGTGCATAGTTGCCAGAACCAGGATCATAGGCGAAATGGAGAAGGTCTGTAGCCCTAAATCCCGCAGGTACCACCTCATCGTCAAACCATGTAAGAGACTTGCTCATTTCCTCAAGTGAATTAAAGGAATTGAAAGGAAAGAGGTGATGTTCATCGTGGACACCCATTACTTGGGGCTGGCCACCGTTGTGCTTGAGATAAAAGTCCAACATAGTTTTTGGCAATTTCTTCCCAAGAATCTCCTCAAATTGTAAAAGGTCTTCTTTTGAAATCGGTGAATCTTCATCAAGCATCCTAAACATGATAACTCCCTTCAGTTTTCTACAATTCTTCTTCCAATACCTTATCAATAAAGTCATTGACGTTTTTAGCAACTTTTTGCATTTCTAAGGAACCTAAAGCTCCCAAGTCATTTTCATAAATGCAATCATCAGAATTTTTCTTGATAAAGTAAGCCAAATCTCCTTCCTGTCCAATCATAAAGTAATCTGGCTCTACTTCCTCAATCTGATAAGTCTCATTTCGCTCTTGAAGATCCTCCTTAGCGTACAAACAGATGCCTGAATCTCCAATTTCATAGGGGTCAATCTCTTCCCACTCTGATAAAAACTGATAGTAGAGATTGGGCAAGACAAATCCAAACTCATCTCTTTTCATAGCTTACCTCCACATATTCACTGAGTATCAACTATATTACTTCAAAGACCAACCACCATCAATAGTTAGAATTTGTCCTTGCATGGCGCTCGCATTTCCACTTGCTAGGAAAAGGCTAACTTCAGCAACTTCACCTGGCTCAATCCAGCGTTTGATAGGTGTTTCACTTGCTACCCAGTCTGCCAGACCACCTGGTTCAAAGTCTGCTGCGGTCATACCAGTCTTGACTGCTCCAGGAGCAATCCCAAAGACCTGAATACCAGCTTCAGCATAGTCTAGAGCTAATTGCTTGGTAAATCCCGCCAAGGCATGTTTAGACGAGGTATAGGCGTGACCACCACCACCAGCTAGGTTTGAAGCAATGGAACACATATTGATGATGATTCCTCGCTTCTTCTCCAACATTTTAGTCAGATAATACCGTGTCAGCTCTACCGGAGTCACATAGTTGATCTCAAAGATCTCCTGAATCTCCTGAGCGCTTTGCTCAAGGAGCGGTTTGTAGTCATCCAAAACCCCAGCTGTGTTACACAAAATATCCACCTGAGGGCACCAGTCAAAAATTGGTTCCAAGTCAAGCGTTAAATCACGTTGTAAAAAGTGAAAGTCGCCTTGTAAGTCAGGCTTTTCACCCTGATCCACTCCGAAAACCTGATAACCTTTTTCTAAAAAGAGTCGAGCCTGTGCTAGGCCAATCCCTGAGCTAACACCCGTAATGAGTACACGTTTAGTCATGGACTTCCACCCAGTCTGTTGCTAGGACATCACAAGGGGTTGGACTCCACATAGAAAAACCTTCCCCTTCTCCAGATACGTTGATGAGGAAATAAGGTGTCACTTCAAGGGCAAACCCGTTTTGCTCGATAGTATCAAAGAGCTGGACATAGTTTTCAGCCCCACCCCAGCCAGTACGGACGTATTTCTTTTTAGCCTTTAGCCCCGGCAAGATTTCTTCAAATGTCATGATATTCTCCTTTATAGTTTTCTTGTTTTATTATAACAAAAAACCGTTTTTCAACGGCTTTTTGACAATTATTTTTCATGATTTCTTAAGTCTTAGTAGATTACCACTGCAAACCCGCTTCTCTGATTTCCTTTTTAGAGGCATATTTCCCATTTGGTCGATGCCATCTTCCTTTTCTATCTCTAAAGTAACCACCTGAATTACTGCTTTGTGATTCTTCTGCTGGGGCTTCAGTTTCCTGCTGTGTCTGTTCTTCTTTAGCCTTCTCTTCTGCCTCTTTTTTAGCTTTTTCTTGTGCTTCTTTTTCTTCAGCCTCTTTCTTAGCCTTTTCCTCGGCTGCTTTAACTTCAGCAGCGCGTTCTTCAGCTGATTTGACCGTATTTTTTGCAGTACCATCAGCATAATTTATTTCAGCATTTTCTGAAACATTATCCAAGGCGACATGGGTTACAGAATACTTATCAATTTTTTCCTTGCTACTACCTAATTTAATTTCAAGCAATTTTCCATCCTGATCAATTCCTACATACTGTAAGATAATCTGTCTTGGAATCAATTCATTATCCTTATAGACTGCTGTTACCTTATAATCTAGATAATAGTTTGGATGATTTGCAAGCCATGAATCTAGACCATTTTCATAATAAAGCATGCTACTTTGATTTTTGTCATCTGTTCCAGTAAAGGCCCCTGTATTTAACCAGGCTGTCATAGGAACTAGATTACGACCTTCATCGTTTAGTCCGCTAAATTGATAACCAACTAAATGACCTCGATTCATTAGCCAGGCTTCCTTTGTTCCATCACCATAATAAAATTTATAGTTATGCCAACCAACTGGATCAAAGGTTAATTTAGCTTCTCTCTTTTCTTTAGGCTCATCACTATCTTTCAGCTGAATATGGGCATAAGTTGCGCGAGATTTGGAATCCAGTTCTCCAAGTTCAAGCTGCTTTTCGTTTCTAAAAGTAAGTAAACCAGCATTCTTGTACAACTTTGTATTATCCTGCGTAGTCACTACAGTCGTTACAGGTTCAGTTACTTTCGCCTCTTCCTTATGTTTCGAGCAACCAACTGATGTCAGCAGCGAGAGAAAAACAACAGAAGTCAAAACTATTCTTTTCATTTCAAATGCCCCTATTTTATTAAAGTATTTATTATATTGTTATTTTATAAAATTCTACCATATATAGTTTGCTTTTTCAAACAATTATATAAATTTTTAAAACAAAAAGAGAGAGATAGAACCTCGCTCTTGAATGGATTACGTTTTAATTTCTATGGCAAATCATTTCCTGCTGCTAGGTATATCTCATACCATTCTTTTCGAGTTAGATTAACATTACTTGCTTGGCTGGCTTCTATCAAATGTTTAGGGTTAGTTGTTCCCACTACTGCCTGCATCTTAGCTGGATAGCGTAACACCCAAGCGATAGCAATAGCCGATGGGCTTACACCGTATTTTAAGGCTAGTCGATTTAGAACTTCATTTAGATTATGAAATTGCTCTTTTCCAACAAAATTACCCTTGAAATAGCCAAACTGCAAGACTGACCAAGCCTGAATGACCATGTCATTCAGTTTGCAGTATTCAAAGACGCTACCATCACGCAAAGCTGACTTATTACCTTCCATATTGACATGGAAACCAGCCTCAAAACCAGGCGTGAAAGCTGCACTTAGTTGTAACTGATTGATCATTAGAGGTTGTTTGACCTCTTTCTTCAGCAATTCCATCATCATAGGATTTTGATTGGATACACCAAAATCTCTAACCTTGCCCTGTTTGTGTAAGATTTCAAAAGCTTCTGCCACTTGGTCAGCTTCCATCAAGGCATCTGGACGATGGAGAAGCAAGCTATCTAGATAATCAACCTGCAATCGTTGTAGAATCCCATCAACTGACTCTAAAATATAATCTTTTGAAAAATCAAAAAAGGTAAATTCTTCTATGCGAATCCCACATTTGGACTGAATCCACATCTTTTCTCGTAGGTCAGGACGATTGTTCAACACTTGACCTAGTAATTCTTCACATTGACCTCCACCGTAGATATCTGCCAAATCAAAGGCATTGATTCCGACAGATAGGGCTGTTTCAACCAGCTCCTCCACTTCTTTAACCGATTTGTCACTGATTCGCATCATGCCGAGGACAATTTCTGATAGTTCTCTTTTATCTTGTCCAAATGAAATGTATTTCATGGCTTTTTCCTCCGTTTTTCTTCATTATAAAGCAGAATGTCTCTTTTATCAACTGACACCTCACAAAAGAAAAGAACCAGCTCAAACTGGTTCTTTTAATCTTATCCAATCACACTTCCGTTTGGTACAGCTGGATCAACTGTTAGAAGAGTTAATTTGCCATCATGTTCAGCTGAGAGGATCATCCCTTGGCTGACATATTTTTTCATCATCTTACGTGGTTTGAGGTTGGCAACGATTTGTACTTTCTTGCCGACCAATTCTTGCTCATTTGGATAGAATTTCGCAATACCAGATAGGATTTGACGATCTTCACCATCACCAGCATCTAGGCGGAATTGAAGCAATTTGTCAGAACCTTCCACTTTAGAAACTTCTTTGACTTCAGCAACACGAATTTCAACCTTGTCAAAGTCTTCAAACTTGATTTCTTCCTTGTTCAGTTTGAGTTCAACTTCATCTGGATTCCATTCTTTTTCGACTGCAGGTTTGTTTCCTTCCATTTGTTCCTTGATATAGGCGATTTCTTCTTCCATATCGAGACGTGGGAAGATTGGTGTTCCTTTGGCAACAACAGTCACACCAGCAGGGAAATCAGCCAAGCTCAAGTTTTCAAGGCTAGAAACTTCTGCTAAACCAAGTTGAGTCAAAACTGCACGACTAGTTTCCATCATAAATGGCTCAATCAAGTGCGCTACGACACGAAGGCTGGCTGCCAAGTGGCTCATCACACTTGCCAATTGGTCACGGTACGCTTCATCCTTAGCTAAGACCCAAGGTGCTGTCTCGTCGATGTATTTGTTAGTACGTGAGATAAGAGTCCAGACTGCTTCAAGTGCACGTGGATAGTCAACTGCTTCCATGTAGGTATGGTAGTCAGCGATTGATTGTTCTGCAACGTCAGCAAGAGCATTGTCAAACTCAGTTACACCTTCTACATAGGCAGGGATTTGTCCATCAAAGTACTTGTTAATCATAGAAACCGTACGGTTGAGGAGGTTTCCAAGGTCGTTTGCCAATTCATAGTTGATACGACCTACATAGTCCTCTGGAGTGAAGGTTCCGTCTGAACCAACTGGAAGGCTACGCATGAGGTAGTAACGAAGTGGATCCAGTCCATAGCGCTCTACTAACATTTCAGGATAAACGACATTCCCTTTAGACTTAGACATCTTGCCGTCTTTCATGACAAACCAACCATGGGCAATCAAACGGTCAGGTAATTTGATATCCAACATCATAAGAAGGATTGGCCAGTAGATTGAGTGGAAACGAAGAATATCCTTTCCTACCATGTGGAAGACTGTTCCGTTCCAGAACTTGTCAAAGTTGCCATGTTCATCTTGACCATAACCAAGAGCTGTCGCATAGTTAAGAAGAGCATCAATCCAAACGTAGACTACGTGTTTAGGATTTGATGGAACTGGTACACCCCATGTAAAGGTTGTACGTGATACAGCCAAGTCTTCCAATCCAGGCTCAATAAAGTTTTTCAACATTTCATTGAGACGTCCATCAGGAGTGATGAAATCAGGATGTGAATTGAAAAATTCAACTAAACGATCTTGGTATTTGCTGAGGCGAAGGAAGTAAGACTCTTCAGATACCCATTCCACTTCGTGGCCTGATGGAGCGATACCACCAGTTACATTTCCAGCTTCGTCCCGGAAAACTTCCGCAAGTTGACTTTCTGTAAAGAATTCTTCATCTGAAACTGAATACCAACCAGAGTATTCACCCAAGTAAATATCATCTTGAGCAAGCAAGCGTTCAAAAACTTGAGCCACTACTTTTTCATGGTAGTCATCTGTGGTACGGATGAATTTATCGTATGAGATATCCAGCAATTTCCAGAGTTCTTTAACTCCAACTGCCATCCCGTCAACATAGGCTTGTGGTGTGATGCCAGCTTCTTCTGCTTTTTGTTGAATCTTTTGACCATGCTCATCCAGACCTGTCAGATAAAAGACATCGTAGCCCATGAGTCGTTTGTAGCGAGCTAGGACATCACAGGCGATGGTAGTATAGGCAGAACCGATATGAAGTTTACCAGATGGATAGTAAATCGGTGTTGTAATATAAAAATTCTTTTCAGACATAATATTTCCTTTCCAGGCAAATGAAACCTGTTTTTCTAACACTTCATTATACCACATTTTTAGTGATTTTCGATAGAGAAATCCATACAAAAAACAAGATAGACAAGCGTCCATCTCGTTTTTCATCTTGATTGTCTTATTCATAACGAAGTGCCTCGATAGGATCCAGCTTAGAGGCTTTATTGGCTGGTAAAACACCAAATATCATACCGATACTAGCTGAGACCGCTAGACTAAAGAGGGCGATTGGGATGGATACACCTACTTCGATTCCTGCAATCATGTTTTGAAGTAGAATACCTGCAAGCATAGTCACCCCTGCAGCGAGCAGAAGACCGATGAAGCCACCTAACATGGTTAAAATCATAGATTCAATCAAGAACTGAACTAGAATATTCCCACGTGTTGCTCCTAGCGCTTTACGTAGACCAATCTCACGGGTACGCTCTGTCACTGAGACGAGCATAATGTTCATAACACCAGTACCACCGACAAAAAGGGAAATCCCCGCAATAGCACTAATAATCGTTGTTATGAAGCCAAAGAGTTGTTGAACTTCGTTGAAGGCTTCCGTTGCATCGGCAACCTGATACTCCCCTTGTTGGAGGCCTGCAATCTCTGTCATTTTTCTAGCCAGCTCTGGTCCTAAAGTCTGGGTCAAGCTAGTATCATTGACACGAAAGACAATATTTGAAATCTCATCTGTGTTAAAATTGACCGCTAGAGATGTATTAGTCGTAATCGGGAGCCCTCCAACGCCAAAGGTTTTTGCAGCCTTAGCTTCTTTACTTGCATAAACACCAATAACACGGTAACTGATTTCATTTACTTCAACAATCTGGTTGAGGGCATCTTTTGCTGAACCAAAAAGGCTATTGGCTAGTTCTTCATCTAGGATAATCACACTTGCGAAATCCTTATAATCTTGCGCTCTAAGTCCACGACCTGCAATAATTTCATTTTCGACCGCATCCATATAAGTGACATTCCCACCGGTCATGTTAGCGTGTTCGACCTTTTTATCCTTATAAGTCAAGGTCACATTGGCTGAGTTGGTCACATAGTAGCTATCCACTCCCTTGAGCTTAGCAGCTTCCTTGACCCAAGCTTCTTGAGGTTTTGGTGGTTCAACAATATCTTCTTCTTGTCCGCCAGACAAGGTCAGGGCAGATTGTTTTTGGGTGAAGGAACCATCTGTACTCTTGGTAGGTGAGAAAAAGACATGAATATTTTTCTGGGATTTGGTCAAATTTTTATTGACCTGACGAGACATGGAATCTCCCAAGGCCATGATAACGACAACTGAGGAAACACCGATGATGATACCAATCATGGTCAGGAAGGACCGCATCTTGTGAGCCATGATAGATGAAAAGGCAAATTTCAGATTCTGCATCTTAGTTTTCCTCCTTTTCTACGATACCACTATCAGACGAAATGACACCATCTCGGATGACGATTTGACGTTTCGCATAGGCAGCAATTTCAGGCTCATGCGTAACCATAATGATGGTTTTTCCTTCTTTGTTTAATTCAACCAAGAGTTGCATGATTTGATTTCCAGTTTTAGTATCAAGAGCTCCAGTTGGTTCATCTGCCAAAATAATCGAAGGATTGTTAACGAGAGCACGCGCTATGGCTACTCTCTGCTTCTGACCACCCGATAATTCTGATGGTAAGTGATGGCTACGCTCGGTCAGTTCAACCTTTTCCAGATATTCTTCTGCTAGTTTGCGACGTTTAGAAGCTGAAACTCCTGCATAAATCAAGGGAAGTTCTACATTTTGTAGAGCATTCATTTTGGACAAGAGAAAGAATTGTTGAAAGACGAAGCCGATTTCTTGATTTCGAACCTTGGCTAATTGTTTTTCACCCAAACCAGCTACTTCTTTTCCGTCTAGAAAATACTGACCACTTGTAGGTGTATCTAACATACCAATTGTATTCATGAGGGTAGACTTACCAGAACCAGATGGTCCCATAATAGCCACAAATTCTCCCTCATGGACTTCTAGGTTAATGTCTTTAAGGACTTGAAGTTCTTGATCACCATTTCGATAGCTTCGGCAGATATTTTTGAGGCTAATTAGTTGCTTCATCAGTCTTCACCTCTTTTCCTTCTTGCAAGGAAGCTGTCGGATTACTGATGACTTTTGCTCCATCTGTCAGACCAGATGTGATTTCTTGATTTTCTGCATCTGCATTGCCCAATCCAACTTCAACTTTTTTGGCCTTTTGATTTTCATCAAGAATCCAAACATAGTTTTTATCTTCTTCCATCACAATGCTAGTAATCGGTACAAGCAATGCTTTACTCATGCTTTTGACTTCGACACTGACAGTAAAACCTTGTTTCAGATCACCAATTTCACTAGTTACATCGACCGTATATGGATATTTAGAACCTGTGTTTGAACCAGCTAAGCTACTGCTTGCTTCACTACTGTTCTTTGGATAATTTGAAATATAGCTAATCTTACCATTCCAAGTTTTATCTGGGTAAACCTTTGAAGTAAAGGTAACTTCTTGGCCTACAGATAGATTGGCAAGGTTGTACTCAGAAAGTTCTCCCTTGACCTGCAAATTGTCGTTACTAACGATATGCACCAATACTTGGCTATTTCCTGTTGGAGATTTTGAAACATTGCGATTGACTTCAACAACTGTACCTTCTACTGTGCTCAAAACTGTAGCGGCATCCAACTGAGCCTGGGCTTTTTCAAGTTGTGCCACTGCGTCTGCACGAACATCACGGGCATCACTGATTTGTGAATCAATAGAAGCTGTAGCTGATGTAGATGATTGCGCTTGGGTTTGGTCCGTAGCGCCTTCAATACCTGCTTGAGGGAGTACAGGTGTTGCTGCAGCAGTATTTCGAGCCTCATTCAATTCATTGATATGACGGTCAGCTTTCGCAACTGCACGACTGGCAGCATCATAGGCAGCCTGAGCTTCTGTACTACTATACTTAACAAGGGCTTGGCCTTCACTTACCTTATCTCCGACAGAGACCGAAACCTCATCCAAGTCACCTTTACTAGCATCATAATAAACATATTGTTCTTTTTGAGCTGTTACGGTACCAGATAAGAGAACTGATGAAGCCACTGATCCCTCTTTGGCAAGAACGACTTTTGCAGTTTCGTCTTGTGTTGCAGCTTGATTTGGTTGTCTCAATAGAAGAACAGCAGCTGCTCCTACTACAAGAACTGATGTAACTCCGATAGCTGTAAATAAGGGCCATTTTTTAGCTTTTGACTTCTTTTTCATATCCATACCTCTTTTATAAACATATATTAAGATTATAGCACAAGTCCTAAAAATGGACAATTGCTTTCTGACCATCCAAAAATAATTGCCAAATCTTTTATTGTTGTGTTAGTTATATAATACAACTTCTTTTTTATTTTTGCAAGCATTTTCTTAAGAAATTTAAGCGTAGCAGATTTTTGCATTGACTTTCAAAAAAAGATAGAATATGACTAGAAAACAACTAAAGGAGCTTTCAATGAAAGAATATGATATTATCGCCATCGGAGGAGGTAGCGGGGGTATTGCTACCATGAATCGTGCTGGCGAACATGGTGCTAAAGCCGCAGTTATTGAAGAAAAGAAATTAGGGGGAACTTGTGTCAATATAGGGTGCGTTCCTAAGAAAATCATGTGGTATGGAGCACAAATTGCAGAGAGTATCCACAAATATGGACCTGACTATGGTTTCACAAGTACTGACAACGAATTTGATTACGCAACACTTCGTAAGAATCGTGAAGCTTATATTGACCGTGCTCGCTCGTCTTACGATGGAAGCTTCAAGCGCAACGGGGTTGATTTGATTGAAGGACGTGCTGAGTTCGTTGATGCTCATACTGTCAGTGTTAATGGCGAATTAATCCGTGCTAAGCATATTGTGATTGCGACTGGAGCTCATCCTCATATCCCTGCTATTCCTGGTGCTGAACTAGGCGGTAGCTCAGATGATGTCTTCGCCTGGGAAGAGTTACCTGAATCGGTAGCTATTCTAGGTGCTGGTTACATTGCTGTAGAATTGGCTGGCGTACTCCATACCCTTAGCGTACAGACTGATTTATTTGTCCGTCGTGAACGTCCACTTCGTGGATTTGATAGTTATATTGTTGAGAGCTTGGTTCAAGAAATGGAAAATACTGGACTAAAACTCCATACTCATAAAGTTCCTGCTAAACTTGAAAAAACCGAAGAAGGCATTCGAATTCATTTTGAAGATGGTAGCACGCATACTGCTAGTCAAGTTATTTGGGCTACAGGTCGTCGTCCAAATGTTGAAGGACTCAATCTAGAAAAAGCAGGCGTTACCCTCAATGAACGTGGTTTCATCAAAGTTGATGAATACCAAAACACAGTCGTTGACGGTATCTATGCTCTTGGGGATGTCACAGGCGAAAAAGAACTAACACCTGTCGCTATCAAAGCTGGTCGTACTCTCTCAGAAAGACTATTCAATGGCAAAACAAATGCCAAAATGGACTATACAACTATTCCAACTGTTGTCTTTTCACATCCAGCTATCGGAACTGTCGGTATGACTGAGGAAGAAGCTGTCAAAGAGTATGGACAAGAAAACATCAAAGTCTATACTTCAAAATTTGCATCTATGTATTCTGCCGTTACTAGTCACCGTCAAGAAGCTCGCTTCAAGCTCGTTACAGCTGGTGCAGACGAAAAGGTAGTTGGACTTCATGGTATCGGCTATGGCGTCGATGAAATGATCCAAGGTTTCGCAGTTGCTATCAAGATGGGAGCTACAAAAGCAGACTTTGATGCTACTGTCGCTATCCATCCAACTGGTTCAGAAGAGTTTGTGACTATGCGTTAATCCCCCAAAGAAACCTCTTGGTCTCTTTTTTATCTCAATCGGCCGTTACAAGTTTGTAACCTTTTATTTTAAAATAGGTTGACAATTTTGTCTCATCCATTATAATAGTTACTATAAATTAAAAAAGAGGTTAACAATTTTGAAAAAAGCACATATTTACGCTATCCCAGCTATCGGGGCTGCACTGATTGCTGTATTGGCCCAAATCAGTATGCCGATTGGTCCAGTTCCTTTCACTCTGCAAAACTTTGCTATCGGACTCATCGCTACTGTTTTTAGACCTAGAGAAGCTGTTCTATCTGTCGGAATTTATCTCTTACTTGGGGCTATTGGCCTACCGGTCTTTGCTAACGGTGGAGCTGGATTTCACGTTTTGGTTGGACCAAGCGCTGGTTATCTTTGGTTCGATCTTGTCTATGCAGGGCTTGCTTCCTATCTCATTCACACCAATAGTGGTGTTCTACGTATTTTCTTTGCAAATCTCTTGGGAGATTCACTTGTCTTTGTAGGTGGTATTCTCAGTCTCCACTTCTTAGCTGGAATGCCTTTTGATAAAGCACTGGCTGTCGGTGTCATTCCTTTTATCATACCTGATCTTGCCAAAATTGTAGCCATTAGCTTCATCAGCCGACCACTACTCCAACGTCTTCGTACACAAACTTATTTTTCAAACAAATAATAGAGGCCGGGATTTTTCCCAGTCTCTTTTTGATTCATCTTAGATGAATGTTTATTGATTCTTGAAAGCATCCACCATGACTTGAAACTCTTCGTTTGATAGGGTAATTCCCTTCCCCATCTTGGTGTGGTCAGGACTCCAGCTACGAATGTCAAACTTTGCTGGTGCACCATTAAAGCTGACACGATTGATTTCTTTAGTCCATCCTTTTTCGTTTTCAGATAGAGTGAGTAAGTGTTCTTCGATTTCAAATGTAAATTCTGCCATGTTCTTCTCCTTTTTGTTCTCAATTGATTATTCGAAAAATCTTGTAGATTTCATAAAATTTTTATATAATGATGTAAAGAAGGGAGGCCGGAATGAACGATTTATTAAAACAGGCTATGCAAAAAGTCCATGATTTTGTCAATGGACATGAAGATTCCATTCCTGAAAAAAGCGATCCCCTAATTGCTAGACTTGAAGAAGCCCTAGCCCAAAAAAAGGCTGTACATATCATCTTTGCGGAAACGAGTTTTACAGGCGATATTATCAAGTATGATACTGACCGCCAACAAATTATTGTTAAAAATTTCGCCAAAAACGTCAGCCGTATTATTCGAGTGTCGGATATTCGAAGGGTAACTTTCGTTCCCTCTACTATCCAAACGGCCCAAAAAAGAAGATTTAAGAAAGAGTGAGACACTTTTATCATCTCACTCTTTTTCTATTAACGAATTTGTTCAAAATGAAGGTGAACAGCGATGTGGTCGCCGTAACCACTTCTCTCCAAATCACGTTGCAAACGGTAAGAGATATAGTGTTCTGCAATAGTAATATATCCTGCACCTAGTAAGCGGTGCTCAACCATTGATTGGATCATACTGATAGTTGCACGTTCTACTTTTGCTTCTTCCAAATCCAAAACAACCTTTTTAGTAACTTGAGCTAGATTTTGGCGCAAATCGTCCGTCAATACATAGACTGTTTGAGCTGCCTTAAGGATGGCTTGGTAGATTTTATCTGGATCAAAATCAGCGACTTGTCCATCACGTTTAATTACTTGCATAGGTTTCTCCTTTTAATTGTTATTTTCTTTAATTTCTGCTAACATTTTCTCTTCTTCTGCTGTCAGTTCATACTCTTCCAGCAAATCAGGTCTACGTTGGTAGGTTTTCTTGAGGCTCTCATAGAGTCGCCATTGACGTATATTTTCATGGTGTCCACTCATGAGCACATCCGGAACTAACATACCACGAAAATCGTAAGGCCGCGTGTATTGAGGATATTCCAAGAGACCTGATGAAAAGCTATCATCCTGGTGACTTGCTTCCTTCCCGATAACTTCTGGAATCAAGCGAACCGTCGCATCAATCATGGTCATTGCAGCTAGTTCTCCACCGGTCAAGACATAATCTCCAAGAGATATCTCATCTGTTACCAAGGTCTTAATCCGTTCATCATAACCTTCGTAGTGCCCACAGATAAAGATGAGTTCCTCTTCTTGAGCTAAATCTTCCGCATAGGCTTGGTCAAACTGCTTACCGGCTGGATCCAATAGAATCACGCGCGGATTCTTTTTTTCAATGGCATCAAAGGCATCAAAGATGGGTTGCGCTCTTAGCAACATCCCTTGACCACCACCGTAGGGTTCATCGTCAACATGACGGGCCTTTTCAGCGTAGTCACGAAAATTATGGTAGTGGATATCTAAGAGTCCTTTTTCTCGAGCCTTTCCAACGATGGAATGTTCTAAGGGTGTGAACATTTCTGGAAAGAGGGTTAAAATATCAATCTTCATCGTCTAACCCTTCTAAGAGTTCAACATCCACACGGTTATTAGGAATATCTATATTAAGGACAACAGGCGGAATATAGGGCAAGAGTAGGTCTCGTTTGCCTTTTCGTTTGACTACCCAGACATCATTGGCACCTGGCTGAAGGATTTCCTTGATGGTTCCAATCAAGTTATCCCCCTCATAGACTTCTAAACCGATAATTTCGTGGTAGTAAAATTCACCATCATCAAGATCATTGAGATTCTCCTCAGCAACCTTTAGACTGTAACCCTTGTATTTTTCAATGTCATTGATATGGTACATATCCTTGAACTTGATGATATCGAAGGTTTTTTGTTTACGGTGGCTTGCAATGACCACTGTTCGCACAAATTGATCTTTCTCATCAAATAAGGCTAACTCTGCCCCTTTTTTAAAGCGTTCTTCAGCAAAATCTGTCACTGACAAGACTCGCATCTCACCTTGCAAGCCCTGAGTATTGACAATTTTCCCAACGTTAAAGTAGTTCATCTGATCTCCTGTATCTGTTTCTCCCTTTATTTTATCATGTTACAGGGATTTTCACAAGTTGGAGAAAAGGGGAACTATGGAAGGTTTTTATCTAAAAAGCTTTCCAAATCCTGTACATGCTGATACTTGATGGCTGCCTTTTTGTCTTTTTCAAAAATGGTCTTCGTTAGGTCAATATCGTTGATAGCTGCAATTGCCACTGTATAGTGAATGATATCTGCCAACTCCTTTGCCAATTCCTCGTTTGAATCTTGGACACCCTCTTTTCTACCGGAACGTCCATTTAAAACCTCAGCGACTTCTCCAACTTCTTCAACTAGTTTTATAAAGAGCCCTTCTTCTGTCCTAGATTGTTGATAATGGTCAAGTAAGTATTCCTCTAGTTGTCTAACTGTTAAATCTCTCATTTCTTCTCCTTGCAAAAAAAGCGAGATATCATCCCGCTTTTCTTATTTTTCGTCAATAACGATTCTAACTTTTTTGTCTTCAGTTGGGACAGAGTAGACAATCGTTCTTATCGCAGAAATAGTGCGACCCTTACGACCGATTACACGACCCACATCGCTTTGGTCAAGATCCAAATGATATTCCAAAAATTCTGGTGTATCTTCAATCTTGATAGTTAAGGCATCTGGTTGTGAAATCAAAGGTTTCACAATTGCAATAATAAGATTTTCAATCGTATCCATCTGTCAACCTACTTTAAACTTATTTTGAGAATTTAGAATCGTGGAATTTCTTCAATACGCCTTCTTTTGAAAGGATGTTACGAACTGTATCTGAAGGTTGAG
The DNA here is from genome assembly GCF_024295665.1 of Streptococcus sp. CF8_St5-17. Taxonomy (NCBI): domain Bacteria; kingdom Bacillati; phylum Bacillota; class Bacilli; order Lactobacillales; family Streptococcaceae; genus Streptococcus; species Streptococcus sp. CF8_St5-17. The sequence goes on along the minus strand of NZ_JANCOU010000002.1, from coordinate 16,575 downwards.
CTCCATCAGCCAACCATGCCAAAATACGGTCTTCTTTCAAAGTTACTTGGTTTTCTTCAACAAGTGGGTTGTAAGTTCCAACTGTTTCGATGAAACGTCCGTCACGCGGTGAACGTGAATCTGCTACGTTAATACGGTAGAAAGGTTTTTTCTTAGAACCCATACGAGTCAAACGGATTTTTACTGCCATTTTTAATATCTCTTTTCTTTTATTTTTTAGTTCGGTGAAATAGCTAAGCTATTTAGCACATGTTCTATTATATCAGATTTCTGAGAGGTGTCAAGAAAAAAACTTGACAGAGTTTAAATATTTTTAATTTTTTTTTGAAATTTGTTAGACTGGTAAGGAAAAAAGAAAGAGAAAGAGAAATTTTATGAATACTACTTTAAATTCTATCTATAAAGACTACCCTGTCAAGCCCTATATCTCTCCTAATCGTGATATGGAGGCTTGGCTACTAAACCCTAAGCCTGTTCCAAAACGCAATATGGAACTACTAGAGGACGATCTTCTTGCAGGTGATATTATCCTCCTCTGGAGAATCAACTTTGGAACTTTCACCACTGAAACTTGGTTTCCAAAGTATTTTGAGTATACTTATGGAATTGACGCACCAAAACATTTAGATAAGCTTGTTGAAAAAGGCTATGCTCTTGTCGAAACTGCTTTTGAATCGCTGAATCATATCAATGCTACTATGAAAAAGAATATCCTAAAAAAGAAGGGAGTTACTGGACTTTCCAAAATGAAGGCTTCCGACTTGGATCAAGCCCTTCATAACCATTTTTCAGAAGAGGAATTAGCTAGTCTCTTTTCCATTCGAGGTTATAAACTAACTCCAAAAGGAGAACAGGCTCTCAAGGACCATCAGGCAATCATTGACCGCCATCCTAAAAAGAATCTTTAATCAACCAAGACTGGTTGATTTTTTTTGTAAATTTTCAAAAGACTTACAAATCATTATAATTATTGACAAACACTTACAGAAAGAGTATAGTATTTAAAAAAGGAGGAATTCCTATGTACCAAGAACAACGATTAGAAGAAATCATAAAACTTTTAGAGGATAGAGGAAGTCTATCAGCAAAAGAAATGGTTGAACATTTCCATGTTTCCAAAGATACCATCCGTAGAGATTTTGCAATTCTCGCAAAGGAGAAACGAGCAAAAAGAACTCATGGAGGTTTATTGCCAATTCAAAAGCAAAGGATTCTTGGTTTCCAAGGTCGAGCAGAACAATCTTCTAAAGAAAAAGCGAAAATTGCTCATTTAGCTACCCAACTCATTTCTGATTCACAATTAATTTTCTATGATGTTTCAACAACTGTACTTGAGTTAGCAAAAATAACAGATAAAAAAGTTACTATTTTCAGCCATTCATTGGATAATGCACTGGTCTTAGGAGAAAATGAAAATGTTGATTTTCACATTATCGGTGGACGATTTCATAAAAAGAATCGTTTCTATTACTCATTAGAAGAATCCGAATCTTTGAATAGAATTAAATTTGACATAGCATTTTTTGGTGCAGCTAGTCTTTCAGACGGACAAGTTAGCTTTGAGGATCAAGAAGATGTTCTCATGAAAAAAAGAGCATTTAAAACTAGTAAAATTCGCGTCTTGTTAGCTGAAACTAGCAAAATAAACAAACACTCTCATTATATTCTTTCCGAACTTACTGATTTTGATTATTGGATTACAGACAAAGAACCCGACTTAGAAATTCAACAATCTTTAGATGGCAAAACAACTATTCTATTTTAATAAAAAGGAGAAAAATATGTCAGTAATAAAGTTAATCATGAGTGATATTGACGGTACTATTTTGGATAAAAATCACCAAGTAGATTCTCATTTGATAGAACTGATGCCACTTTTAAAACAATGTGATATTCCTTTTGTTTTAGCTTCTGCTAGATCTCCTCTCGGTATAGCGCCAATTTCTAAAGAGCTTGGCATCACCGACTGTCCCATTGCCTGCTATAATGGAGCACTCATCAGTTTAGGAGATAAAATCCTAAGTCAGCATTCTATTGATAAAAGCGAATTGCTCTTACTTCATGACTTCTTAAAAAAAGAATTCCCGACAGTTTCTATCAATGTTTATTCTGGAAAAGATTGGCTTGTGAATACTATTGATGAATGGGTAGAAATCGAAGCAACTATTACTGGAGAAAGTCCAAAAGTTACATCTTTAGCAGATTTTATAAAAGACGAGAAAACTCTTGTTCATAAACTTTTACTAATAGATAACGCATCTACTATCCAGAAACTTAAAGAGACATTAGCAACCATGGATTTCCCTCAAACCGACTTCTATCTCTCTAAAGATAACTATCTAGAAGTTACACATAATCAAGTATCCAAAAAACAAGCTTTATTAGAATTAGCCAAGTATTATCAACTATCACTTACTGAAATTATGACGATTGGAGATAATTATAATGACATTCCAATGATTGAGACTGCTGGACTTGGTGTTGCAATGGGAAACGCTCCTACAGAAGTTAAAACTTGCGCAAATACAGTAACAGATTCTAATGATCAAAATGGTGTAAGTAAGGCCATAAAATTGTATGTACTATCGGAATCATCACAATTGAATATTTGAAATCCTCTTCTTTTTAGGGTACAATGGAAAAAATTATTTTTGAGAGGATTAACATGAAAAAATTAGCTACACTACTACTCATTTCTACCTTTGCCCTTGGTGGATGTACAAGTATCCAACGTACACTTCGTGGTGATGATTACGTGGATTCTAAGATTGCTGCTGAAGAGAGTTCGAAAGCTGCTGCCCAAGCAGAAAAAGATTTGAAAGATGCTTTAACAAATGAAAATGCCAACTTCCCTCAACTTTCTAAGGAAGTAGCTGAAGACGAAGCTGAAGCTATCCTTCACACAAGTTTGGGTGATATTCGTATCAAACTTTTTCCAAAACTGGCACCTCTTGCAGTTGAAAATTTCCTTACTCATGCTAAAGAAGGATACTACAATGGTGTTACTTTCCACCGTGTAATTGATGGATTTATGATTCAAACCGGAGATCCAAAAGGGGATGGGACAGGTGGCGAATCTATCTGGCACGATAAGGATAAAACTAAAGACAAGGGAACAGGTTTCAAAAACGAAATCTCTCCATACCTCTATAATATCCGCGGTTCCCTATCTATGGCCAATACTGGTCAACCAAGCTCAAATGGTAGCCAGTTCTTCATCAACCAAAGTACAACAGACTATTCAGCTAAACTTCCTACAAATAGCTATCCTAAGAAAATTATCGAAGCCTACAAAGAAGGTGGAAATCCAACTCTTGATGGGAAACACCCCGTCTTTGGTCAAGTCATTGATGGGATGGATGTAGTAGATAAAATTGCCAAGGCTGAAAAAGACGAAAAAGACAAACCAACTACTGCTATCACTATCGACAGTATCGAAATTGTTAAAGACTACGATTTCAGTAAACAATAACACCATTAACTATAAGGAGTATAAAAATGATTCTATTTTGGGGGTCAAAAGGTTACCAAAAAGTGTTGGGACATACACAAACTGCTATCGAATGTGACCATTGTAACAATGTTGGTACTTGGGAAATTACGGAATACGGACGTAAGTTTACTCTTTACTGGATTCCTCTCTTTCCTTATGGAAAAACTTATTTCGTTTCTTGCCCGATTTGTCACTACGGTAGAGAAATCCAAAAATCCGAAATTGAACAATATCTAAACTATTAAAAAAGATAGGTCATTCGGCTTATCTTTTTTTATTTACATTTTTATGTAAACGCTCTCTTTTTTGTTTCAAACAAATATGATATAATTTAGTCAATAGTAACGAGGAGATTTTCCTATGAAACCCTATAAAATCAACCTATTCCAGCTTGGTTTACTCTTGCCAACGTATTTAATCTTTAATGTTGTTTATTCGATTATTTATGATTCTGCTGGATTTGCTTTTATAATCTTGTGGCCAGTAGTTTACTTATCATTTGCGGTAATTGTACTAGGAAATATTTTTATCTTTAGAGATATCTCAAAATTAAAATCCTCCTTCAAAGATAATGAGTTGATTCAAAAGACTTCTAATATACAGTTAGCCTTAGCTACAATTGGAGCCTTCTTGCAAATAGTAGGTTTTAAGGGAGTTCCACTTAATTACATCGACAATTATCCATTACTAGTTTGTACAAATATTGTTTACTCGATCATTCTCCTTATCGGTATTTATCAGACGATAAAGCTAGGTCAAGGAAAAGATAATTCAGCCATATTTGGTTTTATCTTTGGGGGTATGATCATTTTTCTCACTAGCCTTGCACTGGTTTCAATCACTTCTCCATCAATTAAATACACTACTCCTTCTTTCGCTGAAGAATTTCAATCACTTGGGCTTAAGGGAAAAGTTGAGTTAGTTGATAAACACCGAGAGATTGAAGCATTTTACGGAACAGCCTACAAGCTAACATATACAGAAAAATTATCAGATGGAACTATTTTAAAAGAAACTACTACTGCAAAAATTCATGGAACGAGCGGAGAACATTTATCAAATTTCTTTCTTCTTTCAGGAACAGATCTTGAAACACTTCTAAATGATAAAGAAAAGGCACTGTTTCACACTGTCAAACAAGATGAATTCAGTTTCTTACTAGATGTATACAAAGAAAGGCCGAATTTCCAACAAGAAGAAGACAGTATCAAAAATGCTACTGCTGAAAAAATAGATAAACTCTTTGCGACACCAATAACTTCTAGTTTTAAATTTAGAAAATATCCTATCGAAAACTACTATGTTGCAATTATGGCTCAGGCTGTCAGCAATCGAGAAAAAGGAGATTCTGACGCAGCTGGCTTTTATAATATTACAACAAAAGATCTCATGAAAAACAAGGGACTTACTATCGATTTTGATTGTGACCTTACGAAAATCAAGGCAGAAAATGGTAGTCCTTTAGATGCCGTTAAGGAAAAAATCCTATCTTTACCAAAAAATTCATTTTCCGATGGAATCTATCACATCACTTGTTCTTATGATGAAAATGGAATAAAAAAGAAAGTTACTTGCCCATTTGTTGTTGAAGATGGTGTGGGACACTTTGACGAGAATGTAATCGAAGGAAATCAAACAAATTAGTAATTTTTGATACAAAAACTAGGAGATAGCAGTATGACTTCTACTAGTTGCAACCCTCGTAAAAAAGCCAAGTCATTTAGACTTGGCTTTTTTATGGCTATTTATGTTAGTTCATTGAAATCCCAGATTTGATCCATCCAGCCTTCATAAAAGTCAGGTTCATGGCAAACCATAAGGATTGACCCTTTATATTCTTTCAGAGCACGTTTGAGTTCGTCCTTGGCATCCACATCCAAGTGGTTGGTTGGCTCGTCAAGAACAAGGACATTGTTCTCACGGTTCATCAAGAGACAGAAACGCACCTTGGCTTGCTCTCCACCTGACAAGACCTGAATCTGACTTTCGATGTGTTTAGTCGTCAAACCACAGCGAGCAAGGGCTGCACGGACTTCGGCTTGATTGAGAGCCGGAAAGGCATTCCAAACAGCTTCTAATGGTGTTTGGCGATTGCCACCCTCCACTTCCTGTTCAAAGTAGCCGAGTTCTAGATAGTCCCCACGTTCAACCTCCCCAGCAATTGGTGGAATAATTCCTAAGAGACTTTTCAAAAGAGTTGTTTTACCAATACCGTTGGCACCAATGATGGCAACCTTTTGATTGCGTTCAAAGGTGAGATTTAAAGGTTTGGTAAGCGGACGGTCATAACCAATCTGTAAATCCTTGGCTTGGAAAATAAAGCGACCAGGTGTACGAGCTGGTTTAAAATCAAAGGACGGCTTTGGTTTCTCACTTTGAAGCTCGATAATGTCCATCTTGTCCAATTTCTTCTGGCGAGACATAGCCATGTTTCGAGTTGCGACACGAGCTTTGTTACGGGCTACGAAATCCTTGAGGTCCGCAATTTCTTTCTGTTGACGCTCATAGGCTGCCTCCAGTTGAGATTTCTTCATAGCATAGACTTCTTGGAACTGGTAGTAATCGCCAGAGTAGCGTGTCAACTGTTGATTTTCTACATGATAGACGATATTGATCACATCATTTAGGAAAGGAATATCATGCGAAATAAGAACAAAGGCATTCTCATAGTTTTGGAGATAGCGCTTGAGCCAGTCGATATGTTCGGCATCCAGATAGTTAGTAGGCTCGTCAAGCAGCAAGATATCTGGCTTTTCAAGAAGGAGTTTGGCTAAGAGAACCTTGGTTCTTTGTCCACCTGACAAGGCGGTTACGTCCGTATCCATACCATAATCCATGACACCAAGAGCACGCGCGACTTCGTCAATCTTAGCATCCAATGTATAGAAATCACGACTCTCTAAACGATCTTGGAGTTCTCCAACTTCGTCCATCAGAGCTTCGAAATCTGCACCTTCTTCTGCCATTTCCATGTAAAGGTCATTGATGCGAGCTTCGGCTTTGAATAATTCGTCAAAGGCAGTACGAAGAACATCACGTACGGTTTGACCTTCTTTGAGCACAGCATGCTGGTCCAGGTAACCTGCTGTCACATATTTAGACCATTCCACCTTACCTTCGTCCGGTAGCATTTTACCAGTCACGATGCTCATAAAGGTTGATTTCCCCTCACCATTGGCACCGACTAAGCCGATGTGTTCACCCTTGAGGAGACGGAAAGACACGTCTTCAAAAATCGCACGGTCTCCAAAACCGTGACTCAAATTCTTAACTTCTAAGATACTCATTATAATTCCTTATCTTGTTTCTATGTAGTAGTTTATAAAGGACCCAAGCCAGGTAGCCACCCAAAGTATTGGTCCATAAATCATCAATCTCAAATACCCTGTTAAAATCAAAGAAAAAATCTAAAATTAGTTGCGTACACTCTATGCTCAAGCTCAATAAAAAGCTAAACAAAATCACTTTCTTCGTTTTTCTTAGAGCAGGTATAAGATAGAGAAGCTGGAAAATCAGTGGGAAGAGCAAGAGGATATTTAAGGCATTTTGCAAAAATATCCAGAATAGCTGCAGAAGGCTAGTCACTTCACCCAATTTCCAAAAGGAGTTAAAAGGCGTCAAAAGAAAAACCAGGCGTCCAATAGTTTGAATACCTGGAGTTTCCACTCCTATCGGAAGTTTTGGCTGGGGAGTAAAACAAAAACAGACAATACAAAGACTGTATAGCACGACTCCCAAGCTTAGTAATTTTTTTCGTTTCATCTTATGGATTTACTTCAGCTACCGCTTTTTGGCGGTCACGCTTCATGGTATTTGAACGCAATTGTCCACATGCTGCATCGATATCAGTACCATGTTCCTGACGAACAACACAGTTGATGCCTTTCTTCTTGAGTGTATCATAGAAGGCCATCACGCGCTCTTTCGGACTACGACTGTACTGGTCATGTTCACTAACTGGGTTGTAAGGAATCAAGTTGACATATGACAATTTCTTGATATTTTTCAGCAATTCTACCAACTCAAGTGCTTGTTCCACTCCATCATTCACTTCATTGAGCATGATGTACTCAAAAGTTACGCGACGGTTAGTTGTTTCAATATAATACTCAATAGCTGCAAAGAGTTTTTCAATTGGGAAGGCACGGTTAATCTTCATGATACTTGAACGAAGTTCATTGTTTGGCGCATGAAGTGAGACAGCAAGGTTAACCTGCACACCTTCATTAGCAAACTCACGAATCTTGTGGGCCAAACCTGAGGTTGAAACAGTGATATGGCGAGCTCCGATTGCCATTCCCTTATCGTCATTGATGGTACGGATAAAGTTCAAAACGTTATTATAGTTATCAAATGGCTCTCCGATACCCATTACAACGATATGGCTTACACGTTCATCTTGTCCACGTTCGTCAAAATATTTTTGAACCAACATAATCTGGGCAACGATTTCCCCGTTATTGAGGTCACGTTGCTTCTTGATCAAACCTGATGCACAGAAGGTACAACCGATATTGCATCCTACTTGAGTTGTTACACAGACTGACAAACCATAGTGCTGACGCATCAGAACAGTCTCAATCAGCATCCCATCTGGCAATTCAAAGAGATATTTAACTGTCCCGTCAGCTGACTCTTGAACGATGCGTTGTTTCAAGGGATTGACAACAAACTGCTCGTTAAGCTTGGCAATCAAATCCTTAGACAAATTGGTCATTTCTTCAAATGTCTGAACACGTTTACGGTAAAGCCACTCCCAAATTTGGTCGGCACGGAATTTCTTTTCGCCCTGTTCCAAGACCCATTCTTGCATGCCTTGACGAGTTAAACTATAAATCGACGGTTTCATGTTTTCTCCTTATTCTCTAATCTTTCTGACGGATGACGAAATGACGTTGTCCTTTTTCTTCGTTCTGAGGTTTCTGTTCCTTACGACGTCGTCTATTTCTCTTGTCCGTATGATTTCTTTTCCTATTTTGAGAAGACTTCTTCCCTTTACGGTTGTCTTTCTCTTCTTCTCTCTTGCGCATTTTTTGGTCAAATGGTGCTCGTTTAGGAATCTCATTTTCTAAGACAAAGTAGGCACATCCATAGCTACAATACTCAAGTAGGTAATCTTGTAAACGACTGATTTTCTCCAAAGATTCTTCAGCTCGCTCATTCTTGTAGAATCCTCGCAAGCGCAACTGCTCATTGCTCCAGTCTCCTACAATATAATCATACTTATTTAAAACTTCCGAAAAGCGTTGAGTAAAAGCTGTTGCATCAAAAGCGTCCTTACTATTTTCAACCAAGGTAAAGTTAAACCCTTCAGCTTCGACTTTATCTCCAAATAGATGAAATTCAGGACCAGGGAATTTATTGTAATTATATAATTCAGGTGCAATCTCTTTACGCATAATATTCCTTTTTAACGTTTACTTAATACTCTATTTTACCATATTTTTGTCATATTTTCACCTTTAGTTTTAAAATGAAAAAAGTCTGACGATTTAAGTATTAATTGATTGAGGATCCTTTCATTTAGAAAAAAGAAAAAAACTGGGAATTCCCAGTTTTTGATGATTACATGTAAAGTAATTTGAAGAGTGCTACTGCGGCAATACCAGCTACAATCGGTGCAACTACTGGTACCCAAGCGTACCACCATTTTGAATCACCCTTGTGTTCACCAAGGATTGATTTTGGAAGTACTGCGTGAAGAAGACGTGGTCCAAAGTCACGAGCTGGGTTCAAACCTGGTCCTGTAGGTCCACCTAATGAAGTAACCAAGGCCATTACGAGGAAACCAAGAGCCAAGTGTCCAACAGCAAGACCTGGTGACAAGAATGGAGCTACTTGATTTTTTGCTTGTTCAAGAGCTGCAGTAACTTGTTCTTGAGGAATTGTTTGACCTTGGGCAGTCGCTTGTGCCACTTGATCGTTAATCAATCCTTGAGCTTTAGAAAGCAATTCGGCACCAAAGAAGTTCTTTGTCATACCGAGTGCTGCAAAGAAAAGTACGAATGAACCAACGAACTCGTTGATAAAACCGTTAACTGAAGCTGCAAAGCGTGATTCTTTTGTTCCGTGGTCAATACTTGAAATTGTTGAGAAAGTACCCAAAATGTTGTTTGGGTTTTCTGTCTTCAAGTAATATGGATGGTGAGTTGCAACAACCAAGGCTTGTCCAAAGATTGCTCCCAAAACTTGTGCGATGATGTATTGCGCTACTTGTGACCAAGGGAAAAGTCCGCTAACTGCTAAACCAAGTGTGAAAGCTGGGTTGATGTGGTTACCAGAAACATTACCAAACATCAAGGCAGGGATCATAACCCCCATACCGTAACCAACAGCGATAACGAGCCAGCCACTTTGGTGACCTTTCGTACCTTTAAGTTCAACATTGGCAACTGCACCATTACCCAAGATAATCAAGATGGCTGTTCCCAAAAATTCAGTGGCATATTTGACTGCCCATGTGAAATCCATTGATAGATTCTCCTTAATATTTTTTAGACAGTCCCTATTCTATCAATTTTTAGGGCTTTTAGCAACAGATTTTCTAAAAGAATCCTGTGAGAAAACGCTTTTATTTCAATTCTACAAAAAAGACCTAACAAACATCGTTTGTTAAGTCCAAATTTTAATTATTCTTGACGCTGACCAAAGTCCTTAATCATTTGTTCCATTTCTTCACGACTTGGTGTCGTTAGCATATAGAGATAGTCTCCTTGCAATTCAGCAAAGGCTGCAGGCATGATTTTCTTGACCTTGAATTGCTGACCGTATTTAGCGAGTAAGTCTTCTTCTGAATAAACATAGTTGGCATTAGCACGGCGTGATGTCGCCAAACAGTATAGGGGCTCGAATTGAGAAGCTGGGAATGGTTCGCCTGCAACGATCGCTGCATATCCCTTATACAAGTCAAAAGAATGGGCATAGTTATAGACATCAATGGTAAAGCCACCCGCTGGACGGTTATTGTATTCAATAGCAATATAGTCATCACCCTCACGGAAGAACTCAATATGGAAGAAACGTTCCTTCATGCCAAATTCTTTGATAATTGCCTCACCATATTTACGCAATTTTGGATCCATCTCCTTGAGAACATAATAAGAATTGTCCATCTTGTAGATCATGAGATCTAGGGGTGTATGAGCATAGTCAAAAGTCGTAGAAAAGATAATATTTCCATCTCTATCTACCAAACCATCGAAGGTACAGATTTCACTAGAGGTGACAAATTTTTCAAAGAAATAAACGGTTGAGTGGTCCCATTCAGCCTTAAAGTGATTGACATCATCTGCTGTTTCAAGCTTGAAGGTTGCCGCTGCTCCCACTCCATTGTCGGGTTTTGCAATCATCGGAAGGCCGATTTCTTTCACAGCTTTATCAACATCTTCCTCTGTTTCAATAACCGCACCTGGAACCACGGGAACTCCTGCTTTTTTGAAGAGTTTCTTCATTTCAGACTTGAACTTAGTCTTCTTTAGGTCTTCTGGTTTGGCACCAAAGACATGAAACTGTTCACGAAGGGCAGCGTCCAACTCTAGCCAGTATTCATTGTGAGATTCGATGCGATTAATTGGACCATGTTTATAGAAAAGAAAGGCTACTGCACGTTTAACCTCATCTATATTTTCAAGATTATCAACTCGGAAATACTCAGTCAAGCTATTGCGCAATGGTTCATCTAGTTGTTCGTAAGGTTCTTGCCCAATCCCTAGAACGTTGATTCCTTTATTGGCTAGTTCAATACTAAATTGTTGGAAATTTTGTGGGTAATAGGGTGAAATTACAAGATAATTCATAAGCGACTCCTTTTATAGACTCATGTGACCAAGGAAATAAGGCATTTGTTTGCGCCACCATTCCCAGTCATGGGCGACATCATGTCCCCATTCTGCAAACCAGGCAGGAATTTGTTTTTGATCAAAGGCTTCTTTGAGTTTGTAGAAAGAAGGTAGGCCATCATGTTCCCATGCACCAAGACCTGTACAGACCACAATTTCAGCTTGACGATAACGGTCGATAAACCAGCCATCATTTTGATTCCAGATATAATCTACTGGTGAATTTTGATAGATGGCATCGTCATTGTAGTAATCTCCAACGAAGAAACGTGCATCATAAACACCGCTAAGAGCAATTACTTTCGTGAAAACATCCGGGTGTTGTAGGAAGAAGTTGAGGGCATGGTAAGCGCCCATGGAGCAACCTGTCGCCATCATACCGTCGAACCAACCTGTCTTATGCTTGATAAAAGGAATGGCTTCTTCAATCACATATCGTTCATAGGCGCGGTGCATTTCAGCTTGGTCATGACCGTTTTTCCATGTCGCAAGCCAGCTCTCGCTATCGACACTTGAAAGTGTAAAGAACTGGACACGGCCTTCCTCGATAAAGGACGCACAAGCATCAATCATGCCAAAATCATAGTATTCATTGTGGCTACCACCTGAAGAAGGAAAGACTACAATAGGGATACCCGCATGTCCATAACGGTTGACGTACATTTCACGATTTAGGTTTCCACTCCAGTGGCTTAGATGTTCAATATTCATATCCTGTCTCCTTTATACTATTTACCAATTTTCTGCAAAAAAACGTAGACAAGCTGGAAGATTCTCTGACCATGGTACTTCATGGTGAATAGCTCCAGCCTGAACCTTGAGTGAGAGATTTTCCAACTGCACTCCTCCTGCTATCAAATCATGATAATAACGAAGAGAAGAATCAATATAGGCCTGCTTGATATTGCCAGCCATTAGGGTCTTATCTGTGTCATCTGCTTCTTCCGTTCCAACATAGATAAAGATTCGTTGGTCAGGCAAAAGCTTTTTACGTTCAATATAGCGATCAAAGGCTTCTTGGTGCAGCCAGTTAGCTGATGAGAAAACTCCCAAGCAACCAATCTGATCTTGATACTCCAAACCGATAAACTGGGTAATATTCCCACCCAGAGAAGATCCTATCATAGCAGTGTGTTTTCTGTCTGATTTTGTCCGATAGTTTTCATCGATAAAAGGCTTAACCACTTCCATAACAAACTCTGCATACTCAACACCTTTACCACCAAATTGTTGACCAGGAATGTTAGACTCTTGGAATTTCCATGCCGCATACTCATTCATCCGTCCAAGTCCATCGTTGTCAATGGCCACGATAATCATGCGACTGATATCCGGATTTCGTTTGATAGCTGGGATAATCTTCCAGGAATGGCCGACGTAGGATTCTTTACTATAAAAGACGTTTTGTCCATCATGGAAATACACTACTGGGTAACTTCTATCCGTATCTTTCTCATAGTTCTTCGGGAGGAGAACACGTACGCGGCGCTCCTTACCTGTGTAGGGAACTACCAATTTATGCTCTCGCATTTTTAAATAAAAATAAGATTGATTCATTGTCAGAAAACTCTCTATATTCAAAATTTTACCTAATTATATCATAAAAATAGAAAAAAAGTCAGTTTCCGTCCAAATTTAAGACAATAAACTAACTTTTTTTACTTATTTTATCTTTTCCTCTGGTTTTTCTGATTAAAGGAGATCATCAATCAACTCATCGACTGCATCCTTCTCAGCCTGAGGTGTGATTTCCGTAATCATGATTCCCGCTAGTGCTCTCTCAACCAAGCCTTCGACATCCATACGTGCTTCATATTGCTCCGCATTCTTAATCTTAGGATTTGTTTTTGGACGATCTGGCGCAAAAATAGTACAGCAGTCCTCAAAGGGTTGGATAGAGATTTCAAAGGTATCAATTTCTTGTGCAATATCAATGATTTCTAGTTTATCCATAGTTACAACTGGACGAATGATTGGCGTATTTGTAACAGCATTGATAGCTTGCATACTTTCAAGGGTTTGGCTAGCCACCTGACCAAGACTTTCACCATTGATGATAACCAAACCATTTCGGACCTCACGGATACGGTCTGTAATGCGCATCATAAAGCGACGAGTCAGTGTCATCAGATAGGCTTCTGGCGCTTTAGCCTTGATCTCTTCTTGAATTTCAGTAAATGGTACTTCGATAAACTGGATATTACCACCAAACTTAGTCAATTTACGGGTCAAATCCTGAGCTTTCTTGAGGGCACCTGGACTAGTATATGGTGGGCTAGCGAAGTGAACAGCCTCGATATCTACGCCACGTTTTAGTGCAAGATAACCTGCTACAGGAGAGTCAATTCCCCCTGACAACATGAGCATTCCTTTCCCAGAAGTGCCAACTGGCAAACCACCAGCCCCACGAATGGTCTCATAGGAAAGATAAGCCGCCTCTTCACGAATCTCCACTTGCAGATTAATATCGGGATTTTTCATCTGGGCTTGTACATTTGGAATGGCATCAAAAACAGCACCACCAAGAACTTGGTTGAGTTCTCGACTATCCAGTTCAAAGTTGTGATCACTACGTTTGCTAGAGATCTTAAAGGTCATGCCTTCCTTATAGATGTCCTGCATAATCTCTTGGACAGCAGATTTAAGAACTTCTACAGATTTTTCAACCTTATACACTGGAGAAAAGTTTTGAATCCCGAAAACCTGTTTGAGAGACTCAGCTACTGGTTCATAATCTGCCCCATTCAGATAAGCATGGGCACGGTCGCGGTCAGCAGTTACCTTGACTTGAGGATAGATGGACAAGACATCTGAAATGTTATTACGTAGTTTATTGATGAAACGCATACGGTTTTTACCTTTTGTTGAAAGTTCCCCGTAGCGAATCATAATTTCTGAATACTGCATGAATACTCCTATCTTACTTTTTTGGTTTGATTGTAGATTAATTTCAACTTGGTCAAGAACTGCTCTACCTGACTCATATCATTTTCTAGGTCTAGACTGAGACGAACTGCTGACTGGGCCTTATCTTTATCAACACCCATAGCAATCAGGGTCCCTGCAGGTTTCCCAGCCTTGGACGAACAAGCAGAGGTTGTGGAAATGAAAATATCATAGTCTTCAAAGGCATGAACAATGACTTCACCACGAACACCCTTAATCCCAAAGGTCAGAATATGAGGGGCAAAGTCTTCCTCACCTGAGAAAACAAAAATATCTGGATATTCAAGAAGAGCTTGACGGATAACTTCCTTCATCTGACTCGTTTTGCTAGCAAACAATTCCAATCTTTCTATAGCTAAACGCAAAGCCTTGGCTGTCGCTGCAATTCCTGCTACATTCTCAGTTGTTGAACGATAGTCACGCTCTTGGCCACCACCAGTTAATAGGGGGGTGATTTTCTTGCCAGACTTGATATAGACAAAGCCAACACCACGAACGCCGTGGAATTTATGACTAGAGAAGGTCGCAAAATCCACTCGGTCTGTCAAATACTTTTCTGTCGGAATCTTAGCCAAGGCCTGAACCGCATCAACGTGGAAAGAGACAGTTGGCTTATCCGCTAATAGTTCTGAGATAGCTTGAATAGGCTGAATAGAGCCTATTTCATTGTTAACTGCCATGACGGAAACCAAGGTCGTATCAGGACGAAGTAGATTTGCCAAAGCGGCTACATCTACAAATCCCTTTTCATCTACAGGTGCAAAATCCACTTCAAACCCTTGAGTTTTAAGCCAGAGAGCTGACTCCTTGACTGCAGGGTGCTCAATGTCTGACACGATGATGTGTTTACCAAATTGCGCTTTTTCAAATGCAACCCCTTTGATAACCCAGTTATCCCCTTCAGTACCACCAGAGGTAAAGAAGATTTCTTCACTATTTTTGCCAATCAAATCTGCAATCTGTTGACGAGATGCATCTAAAATCCTGGTAGACTGGTCTCCTAAACGATGAAGACTAGAAGGATTTCCAATAATTTTTGCAGACACCTGCATATAGGTTTCAAGTGCTTCTGGATAGGGCTTGGTCGTAGCCGAATTATCAAAGTAAATCATGGTTTCTCACGCTTTCTAAAATCACTCCTTCTATTGTAACACGAAACAGTTCAGGCGACAAGAAAGGCAATTCAGGTTCATTTAAGTTTTTTTTAAAGATTTTGAGTATAATGAATCATGACAAAGGAGAGAAATTATGTCTAACTATCGTAGAAGTTCAAAGCCTAAGACCGAACACATCAAAAAAGGATTCACTGTTTTTCAAAAAACAATCGCGACGATTGCTAGTATTCTAGGTTTGATTACGGCTAGCATCACGATTATGAATGCCTTTGATAAGGAAAAAGATAAAAAAGATACAAATCCGCAAACAACTATTATCAAGGAAGTTCAAAAGGAAGCTCCCGCTGAATCCAATACCCCTGCACAAAATCAAACTAACAATCAAGAAACAACTCAAAAAGAAGAGGTTCAAACTCCTAGCAAGAAGGAGGATACAAAATCAGATAACAATTCTCAGAAAAATGAGCAATCTGATTCTTCTTCAAACACTCCAACTACTGAAGCAGGAGTTAGCGCAAATAACGGAGCATCTTAAGCATTTTTCAATACCAACGATTACTTCGTTGGTATTTTATTTGCAGTTTTCTATACTTTCGAATCACAAAAAACCAGGAACTAGTGTCCCTGGTTTTTCTTTTTAAAACAAGTTATTCTGCATCGAATTAAGATTCGTACTTAGTTTTCTTTCCCTTTTTTGATAAAGGTTGCAGAAAGAACCAATCCAAGACTAGCTAGGAATGCTAAACCTACTGAATCTTGCTCACCAGTCGCTGGAAGTTGAGCTTTGGCTTCAGTTGCTGGTTCCTGTGGTTGTTCTTGTTTTTGGTTTGTTGAAATTTGAGCTGGCTTGTGATTCGCAATTGTTATAGCTGGATCTGAAACAGGTTCTTTGTATTCTGGAACCTCATTCTTAGCAGCTTCAACTGCGTTAACGCCACCCTTGAATTCTGGGAGCTCATTCTTGTCCGCTTCAACCCAATTAACGCCGCCCTTGAACTCTGGAATTTCATGAACAGCCGCTTCTGCATCATTAACGCCACCTGTAAATTCAGGAATTTCAACTACTGGTGGTTCTTGATCTCCCTTACTTGTTAGTATTTCAGGTTCTGGAGTTGGTTTTGGAGTTGGGGTTGGCTCTGGATCTGGGGTTGGCTCTGGATCTGGGGTTGGCTCTGGATCTGGA
>NZ_JANCOU010000017.1:0-598 GCF_024295665.1 Streptococcus sp. CF8_St5-17 | reverse complement strand
GGTCCCGTAGTGTAGCGGTTATCACGTCGCCCTGTCACGGCGAAGATCGCGGGTTCGATTCCCGTCGGGACCGTAATAACGAAAGTTATTTGACTCGTTAGCTCAGTTGGTAGAGCAATTGACTTTTAATCAATGGGTCACTGGTTCGAGCCCAGTACGGGTCATATTTGCGGGTTTGGCGGAATTGGCAGACGCACCAGATTTAGGATCTGGCGCTTAACGGCGTGGGGGTTCAAGTCCCTTAACCCGCATAATAGAAATCAGCCGGCTTAGCTCAGTTGGTAGAGCATCTGATTTGTAATCAGAGGGTCGCGTGTTCAAGTCATGTAGCCGGCATTTTTTTTAATATAAACCAGAGTCGATGCGAACGTAGTTCAGTGGTAGAACACCACCTTGCCAAGGTGGGGGTCGCGGGTTCGAATCCCGTCGTTCGCTTAGAGAGGCCGGGGTGGCGGAACTGGCAGACGCACAGGACTTAAAATCCTGCGATTGGTAACGATCGTACCGGTTCGATTCCGGTCCTCGGCATATATTGAAGAGCACCCTTAGCTCAACTGGATAGAGTACCTGACTACGAATCAGGCGGTTAGAGGTTCGA
>NZ_JANCOU010000016.1:0-1380 GCF_024295665.1 Streptococcus sp. CF8_St5-17 | reverse complement strand
TAACTTTTGGGGTGTTTTATTATGAAATTAACTTATGAAGATAAAGTTCGGATCTATGAACTCAAAAAGCAAGGAGAGAGCTTTAGAAAGCTTTCAAATCAATTTGGGATAAATATTTCTAATCTTCAGTACATGATTAAATTGATTGATCGTTATGGGATAAAAATCGTCAAAAAAGGAAAGAATTGTTACTATTCTCCTGAACTAAAACAAGAGATCATTGATAAAGTTCTTCTTGAAGGTCGTTCACAAATTAGGGTGTCTCTGGATTATGCTCTTCCAAGTAGTGGATTACTTTCGAATTGGCTGGCACAATACAAGAAAAACGGGTATACTATTGTTGAGAAAATAAGAGGGAGACCACCTAAAATGGGACGTAAGTCAAAGAAGAAACCTGAAGAGATGACAGAGTTAGAACGTCTTCAAGCAGAAAATGAATACCTGAGAGCGGAGAATGCTGTTCTAAAAAAGTTGAGAGAACTCCGATTGAGGGACGAAAAAGAGCAAGAAGAAAAACGGAAATTGTCC
Organism: Streptococcus sp. CF8_St5-17; assembly: GCF_024295665.1. Taxonomy (NCBI): domain Bacteria; kingdom Bacillati; phylum Bacillota; class Bacilli; order Lactobacillales; family Streptococcaceae; genus Streptococcus; species Streptococcus sp. CF8_St5-17. The sequence continues at coordinate 852 of NZ_JANCOU010000016.1, read as the reverse complement.
GAGGATTGGTAACAGAGTTTTCTTTAGAGATTCTTCTAAAGATTATTAAGCTTGCCCGTTCAACTTATTATTATCATTTAAAACAGCTCGATCAAAACGATAAAGATTATGATGTTAAAGTTGAAATTCAAGCTATTTTTACTGAGCATAAAGGGAATTACGGCTATCGTCGAATGACTCTTGAATTGAGGAATCGTGGTTTTGTAGTGAATCATAAGAAGGTGCAACGTCTAATGAAGGTCCTTGGTTTAAGTGCTCGAATTCGTCGTAAACGGAAGTATTCTTCATACCAAGGAGAGATTGGCAAGAAAGCAGACAATCTTATTCAACGTCAATTTGAAGCAACCAAACCAATGCAAAAGTGCTACACAGATGTGACAGAATTTACCATTCCAGCAAGCAGTCAAAAGCTTTATTTATCACCAGTTTTAGATGGCTTTAACAGCGAAATTATCTCCTACAATCTTTCTACTTCACCGAACTTAGTACAAATGAAAGCTATGCTAGAACAAGCCTTTACAGAGAACCATTACGAAAATACAATTCTCCATAGTGACCAAGGATGGCAATACCAACACGATTTCTATCATCATTTTTTAAAGAATAAGGGAATCCAACCATCTATGTCACGTAAGGGAAATAGCCCAGATAACGGTATGATGGAATCTTTCTTTGGCATTCTTAAGTCTGAAATGTTTTATGGTTATGAGAATACGTTTCAGTCACTTGAGCACTTGGAACAAGCTATTGTAGACTATATTGATTACTACAACAACAAACGAATTAAGGTAAAACTAAAAGGACTTAGTCCTGTACAATACAGAACTAAATCCTTTGGGTAAATTAATTGTC
>NZ_JANCOU010000015.1:0-4917 GCF_024295665.1 Streptococcus sp. CF8_St5-17 | reverse complement strand
CACAGGGGGCAACCCCCAACTACTTCCGGCGTTCTAGGGCTTAACTTCTGTGTTCGGCATGGGTACAGGTGTATCTCCTAGGCTATCGTCACTTAACTCTGAGTAATACCTACTCAAAATTGAATATCTATCAAATACCAAGAAAAACTTACGCTTTCATATTCTCAGTTACTTTGGATAAGTCCTCGAGCTATTAGTATTAGTCCGCTACATGTGTCGCCACACTTCCACTTCTAACCTATCTACCTGATCATCTCTCAGGGCTCTTACTGATATAAAATCATGGGAAATCTCATCTTGAGGTGGGTTTCACACTTAGATGCTTTCAGCGTTTATCCCTTCCCTACATAGCTACCCAGCGATGCCTTTGGCAAGACAACTGGTACACCAGCGGTAAGTCCACTCTGGTCCTCTCGTACTAGGAGCAGATCCTCTCAAATTTCCTACGCCCGCGACGGATAGGGACCGAACTGTCTCACGACGTTCTGAACCCAGCTCGCGTGCCGCTTTAATGGGCGAACAGCCCAACCCTTGGGACCGACTACAGCCCCAGGATGCGACGAGCCGACATCGAGGTGCCAAACCTCCCCGTCGATGTGAACTCTTGGGGGAGATAAGCCTGTTATCCCCAGGGTAGCTTTTATCCGTTGAGCGATGGCCCTTCCATACGGAACCACCGGATCACTAAGCCCGACTTTCGTCCCTGCTCGAGTTGTAGCTCTCGCAGTCAAGCTCCCTTATACCTTTACACTCTGCGAATGATTTCCAACCATTCTGAGGGAACCTTTGGGCGCCTCCGTTACCTTTTAGGAGGCGACCGCCCCAGTCAAACTGCCCGTCAGACACTGTCTCCGATAGGGATCACCTATCCGGGTTAGAGTGGCCATAACACAAGGGTAGTATCCCAACAACGTCTCCTTCGAAACTGGCGTCCCGATCTCATAGACTCCTACCTATCCTGTACATGTGGTACAGACACTCAATATCAAACTGCAGTAAAGCTCCATGGGGTCTTTCCGTCCTGTCGCGGGTAACCTGCATCTTCACAGGTACTAAAATTTCACCGAGTCTCTCGTTGAGACAGTGCCCAAATCATTACGCCTTTCGTGCGGGTCGGAACTTACCCGACAAGGAATTTCGCTACCTTAGGACCGTTATAGTTACGGCCGCCGTTTACTGGGGCTTCAATTCATACCTTCGAGTTACCTCTAAGCACTCCTCTTAACCTTCCAGCACCGGGCAGGCGTCACCCCCTATACATCATCTTACGATTTAGCAGAGAGCTGTGTTTTTGATAAACAGTTGCTTGGGCCTATTCACTGCGGCTGACCTAAAGTCAGCACCCCTTCTCCCGAAGTTACGGGGTCATTTTGCCGAGTTCCTTAACGAGAGTTCTCTCGCTCACCTGAGGCTACTCGCCTCGACTACCTGTGTCGGTTTGCGGTACGGGTAGAGTATGTTTAAACGCTAGAAGCTTTTCTTGGCAGTGTGACGTCACTAACTTCGCTACTAAACTTCGCTCCCCATCACAGCTCAATGTTATAGAATTAAGCATTTAACTCAATTCACACCTCACTGCTTAGACAGACACTTCCAATCGTCTGCTTTAGTTAGCCTACTGCGTCCCTCCATCACTACATACTCTAGTACAGGAATATCAACCTGTTGTCCATCGGATACACCTTTCGGTCTCTCCTTAGGTCCCGACTAACCCAGGGCGGACGAGCCTTCCCCTGGAAACCTTAGTCTTACGGTGGACAGGATTCTCACCTGTCTTTCGCTACTCATACCGGCATTCTCACTTCTATGCGTTCCAGCGCTCCTCACGGTACACCTTCGCCACACATAGAACGCTCTCCTACCATACCTATAAAGGTATCCACAGCTTCGGTAAATTGTTTTAGCCCCGGTACATTTTCGGCGCAGGGTCACTCGACTAGTGAGCTATTACGCACTCTTTGAATGAATAGCTGCTTCTAAGCTAACATCCTAGTTGTCTGTGCAACCCCACATCCTTTTCCACTTAACAATTATTTTGGGACCTTAGCTGGTGGTCTGGGCTGTTTCCCTTTCGACTACGGATCTTAGCACTCGCAGTCTGACTGCCGACCATAATTCATTGGCATTCGGAGTTTATCTGAGATTGGTAATCCGGGATGGACCCCTCACCCAAACAGTGCTCTACCTCCAAGAATCTTGATGTCGACGCTAGCCCTAAAGCTATTTCGGAGAGAACCAGCTATCTCCAAGTTCGTTTGGAATTTCTCCGCTACCCACAAGTCATCCAAGCACTTTTCAACGTGCCCTGGTTCGGTCCTCCAGTGCGTCTTACCGCACCTTCAACCTGCTCATGGGTAGGTCACATGGTTTCGGGTCTACGACATAATACTAAGACGCCCTATTCAGACTCGGTTTCCCTACGGCTCCGTCTCTTCAACTTAACCTCGCATCATATCGTAACTCGCCGGTTCATTCTACAAAAGGCACGCTCTCACCCATTAACGGGCTCGAACTTGTTGTAGGCACACGGTTTCAGGTTCTATTTCACTCCCCTCCCGGGGTGCTTTTCACCTTTCCCTCACGGTACTGGTTCACTATCGGTCACTAGGGAGTATTTAGGGTTGGGAGATGGTCCTCCCAGATTCCGACGGGATTTCACGTGTCCCGCCGTACTCAGGATACTGCTAGGTACAAAGACTATTTAAAATACGAGGCTCTCACTCTCTTTGGCTGATCTTCCCATATCATTCTTCTATAGTCTTTGAGTCCACATTGCAGTCCTACAACCCCGAAGAGTAAACTCTTCGGTTTGCCCTCCTGCCGTTTCGCTCGCCGCTACTAAGGCAATCGCTTTTGCTTTCTCTTCCTGCAGCTACTTAGATGTTTCAGTTCACTGCGTCTTCCTCCTCATATCCTTAACAGATATGGGTAACAGGTAGTACCTGTTGGGTTCCCCCATTCGGAAATCCCTGGATCATCGCTTACTTACAGCTACCCAAGGCATATCGTCGTTTGTCACGTCCTTCTTCGGCTCCTAGTGCCAAGGCATCCACCGTGCGCCCTTATTAACTTAACCTTATTTTTTGACCTTTTAGTCATAAACTCTTATTAATACTACAGCGTTTTCGGTTTATTTTCTTGTTACTATTTGATATAGATATTCAATTTTCAATGTGCATTACTTGGTGATCTCTCACCAATGGAGCCTAGCGGGATCGAACCGCTGACCTCCTGCGTGCAAAGCAGGCGCTCTCCCAGCTGAGCTAAGGCCCCACAAGACCTCTCAAGACTAAACAAGACCAATGTGCATTCCTTATCCTTAGAAAGGAGGTGATCCAGCCGCACCTTCCGATACGGCTACCTTGTTACGACTTCACCCCAATCATCTATCCCACCTTAGGCGGCTGGCTCCTAATGGTTACCTCACCGACTTCGGGTGTTACAAACTCTCGTGGTGTGACGGGCGGTGTGTACAAGGCCCGGGAACGTATTCACCGCGGCGTGCTGATCCGCGATTACTAGCGATTCCGACTTCATGTAGGCGAGTTGCAGCCTACAATCCGAACTGAGACTGGCTTTAAGAGATTAGCTTGCCGTCACCGACTTGCGACTCGTTGTACCAGCCATTGTAGCACGTGTGTAGCCCAGGTCATAAGGGGCATGATGATTTGACGTCATCCCCACCTTCCTCCGGTTTATTACCGGCAGTCTCGCTAGAGTGCCCAACTGAATGATGGCAACTAACAATAGGGGTTGCGCTCGTTGCGGGACTTAACCCAACATCTCACGACACGAGCTGACGACAACCATGCACCACCTGTCACCTCTGTCCCGAAGGAAAACTCTATCTCTAGAGTGGTCAGAGGGATGTCAAGACCTGGTAAGGTTCTTCGCGTTGCTTCGAATTAAACCACATGCTCCACCGCTTGTGCGGGCCCCCGTCAATTCCTTTGAGTTTCAACCTTGCGGTCGTACTCCCCAGGCGGAGTGCTTAATGCGTTAGCTACGGCACTAAACCCCGGAAAGGGTCTAACACCTAGCACTCATCGTTTACGGCGTGGACTACCAGGGTATCTAATCCTGTTTGCTCCCCACGCTTTCGAGCCTCAGCGTCAGTTACAAGCCAGAGAGCCGCTTTCGCCACCGGTGTTCCTCCATATATCTACGCATTTCACCGCTACACATGGAATTCCACTCTCCCCTCTTGCACTCAAGTTAAACAGTTTCCAAAGCGTACTATGGTTAAGCCACAGCCTTTAACTTCAGACTTATCTAACCGCCTGCGCTCGCTTTACGCCCAATAAATCCGGACAACGCTCGGGACCTACGTATTACCGCGGCTGCTGGCACGTAGTTAGCCGTCCCTTTCTGGTAAGATACCGTCACAGTGTGAACTTTCCACTCTCACACTCGTTCTTCTCTTACAACAGAGCTTTACGATCCGAAAACCTTCTTCACTCACGCGGCGTTGCTCGGTCAGACTTCCGTCCATTGCCGAAGATTCCCTACTGCTGCCTCCCGTAGGAGTCTGGGCCGTGTCTCAGTCCCAGTGTGGCCGATCACCCTCTCAGGTCGGCTATGTATCGTTGCCTTGGTGAGCCGTTACCTCACCAACTAGCTAATACAACGCAGGTCCATCTGGTAGTGATGCAATTGCACCTTTCAAGCACATATCATGCGATATCTACTGTTATGCGGTATTAGCTATCGTTTCCAATAGTTATCCCCCGCTACCAGGCAGGTTACCTACGCGTTACTCACCCGTTCGCAACTCATCCGCTCGGTGCAAGCACCAAGCTTCAGCGTTCTACTTGCATGTATTAGGCACGCCGCCAGCGTTCGTCCTGAGCCAGGATCAAACTCTCATTAAAAGTTTGAGTTCTCACTCATTTCTGTCACTGACAGATTTATTGTTTT
>NZ_JANCOU010000014.1:0-11569 GCF_024295665.1 Streptococcus sp. CF8_St5-17 | reverse complement strand
GAAACTAAGAAGTTGCCAAACGGTGACACAGAGCACGTTTATGAGAAGGTTAAGACTCCAGATCCAGAGCCAACTCCAGATCCGAAACCAACTCCAGATCCAGAGCCAACTCCAGATCCGAAACCAACTCCAGATCCAAAGCCGACTCCAGATCCAGAACCAACTCCAGATTCAGAAAAACCAGAAGCTCCAGTTAAACCGGCTCCAGCTAAGGAAAATACTCCTCAATTGCCAAACACAGGTACTAAGGATAATGCTAGCCTTGCTGCTCTTGGTTTAGTAGGTGTCTTGAGTGGATTTGGACTTATTGCCCGTAAAAAGAAAGAAGACTAAACAACTCTGTAAAGTAGTGAGAAAGTCACCTTTCTAATTAAAAACTAGTACATCCAAAGATGTACTAGTTTTTTTATCTCTTTGCTGCTTGTTTTAAGGATAGAACTATGCTACAATCTTGTAAAACAAGCAAGGATATCAAGATATGAAAAGTGAATACCAAAAAATGATTGCCGGAGAACCCTATCGCCCGTTCGATCCAGAACTTCGTGCTCTAGCACTAACAGCACGACAAAAGCAAGCTTCCTTTAATGAAGAAGTCGATCCAATAAAAGGTATGGAAATCATCAAAGGATGGTTTGGTTCAACTGGTGAAAATCTCTATGTCAATACTCGTTTGGTAGTGGATTATGGTGTCAATATTCATTTGGGAGAAAATTTCTATTCCAATTGGAATCTGACCATGCTAGATGTTTGTCCCATTACCATTGGCGACAATGCTATGATTGGTCCTAACTGCCAATTTTTAACACCCCTTCATCCCCTGGATCCAGATGAACGAAATTCAGGTTTAGAATTTGGGAAACCAATTACAATCGGCAAGAACTTCTGGGCAGGTGGTGGGGTTATTGTCCTTCCAGGTGTTACACTAGGTGATAACGTTGTTGCAGGAGCAGGAGCTGTCATTACTAAATCTTTTGGTGATAATGTAGTTTTGGCAGGCAACCCAGCACGAGTTATCAAAGAAATTCCGGTCAAAGAAAATTAAAAGAACAGCGAAATGCTGTTCTTTTTTGTACCATAAGCAATGATTATTAATGAAGTTCGGATGGGGTTAAGAAAACTTTTAGAAAAAGTTTAGGCTTGTTTTAGGAAAGTCACGTAGACTAAGAGCATGTAAATGAAAGACGAGGAAACGAGCATGAAAGCAAAAAAATGGACATTCTTATTAACGAGTATAGCAACTCTAGCACTGGTAACAGCTTGTACCCAGTCAACTTCAAATACAAGCAATAGTGCTGCAACAACTACATCCACTACAGATGCTAAGAAAACTAACTATTTCACAGATAAGGACTACGATACTTCCTATGATGAAAAGGCAGCCGCAACTGTAACCTTGTCAGGATCAACGGCGATGGTATCAGGTGATGGAGTGGCCGTATCAGGATTTACCGTTACAATCTCTAAGTCAGGTACCTATGTGATCTCTGGTCAATCTGATGGAGTTCAAATCAAGATCGAAGCTGGGAATTCTGATGATGTACATATCGTACTAAAGGGTGTGACCATGACCAATACCAATGCAGCTATTTCTGCAACATCAGCTGGTCATGTTTACCTAACTCTAGCAGATGGCACAACTAATAGCCTCTCAGATTCTGCTTCTAATAGTGATGAAAAAGCTGATGCTGCCCTCTTCTTTAAAGTGGACTTGACCATCAATGGTAAAGGAACTCTCAATGTAGATGGTAAGAAAAACAATGGTATTAAGGCCAACGATACACTTCACATCACAGGCGGGACCTACAACATCACAGCAGTCGGAGATGCTTTTAATGTCAATGATGAACTCAATATTACTGGCACAACCATGACTATCGATGCCAAGGAAGACGGAGTTAAGGTCGACAATGATGAGGACACATCTGTAGGAACCATGTATCTCTCTGATAATACCATCACTGTTACTGCAGGGGACGATGGTATCCACGCATCAGGTGATTTGGTTATTGATAGTGGTACCTATACCGTTAAGAATTCTACAGAAGGGCTTGAAGGTAAGTCAATCACTATCAACGGTGGAGATATCGCCATCTATTCAACGGATGATGGTGTCAATGCAGCCAACAAAAATGCTCAACAAAGTGAAATTTTCTTCACTATGAATGGTGGGAACTTGACGGTTGAAGTTGGTCAAGGGGACACGGATCCAATTGACTCAAATGGTAATATTACAGTTAATGGAGGAACCATCAAAATGACTGGTCAAACTGGTTTTGACTTTGATGGAACAGCGACCTGCACAGGCGGAGATATCTATCTCAATGGTGAAAAACAAACTGAGATTGTCAATTCTATGCCTGGAGGCGGAGGGGCACCTGGCGGTGGCCCTCAAGGGAATGGTAGCCCTGGAGGTCCCGCTCCTGATGGACGACCATAAAAGAAAATCTCCTTTCTCGAAAGAGAAGGGAGATTTTTATGATATTAGGATGAGAAAGAATTATTCTCCGTCTTTTTTAAAGATGTTTTTTACGCCAGATACTGCACCTTCGACAGCTTCTTTAGCATCTTCAGCAACTTCTTTAGCTTTTGAAGCTACTTTTTCTGCAGCTCCTTCCGCTTGAGTTTTAGTATCGCCAGTAAGTTTACCAAAACTTTCTTTGACAGAACCTTTAGCTTGGTTGAATTTTTCTTCGATGGACATGGGGGATACCTCCGTTAATTTTTTGTATTATCTAAATTACATCAGATACTAATTTAAGTATATACCCTTTTATGCTAAAAAGCAAAAAACTGATACAAAAAGCATCAGTTTATTTTTTTAATAGGTTACAACATTCAATTGACCTTTATCATATTCAGCAATAAAGATATTAGAGACTTCTTCAAAACCTTCTTGTTTTAACTCATCCATTAACCACTCTTCAGTTTTGCCAATGGTTTCTAGGATTTCAACTTGGACAACACCGTCTGTGATGACTGGGTACTTAGGATTCTCGTCACCCATTCTTACGACAATTAGTTGTCCGTTTTGCTCAATCACAGCTCTCTTGACATCCTTTAATTGAAAGATTCCTTGAGCGCGCAATTTAAGAGCAACATCAGCAGCAGCTAGACCTTTTGAGCGACAGGCTTCTGGATCTAATGTTCCATTTTTAATGATAATCGTAGGTTTTCCGTCAATCAGATGTTTAATGAAGGAAACATTGGTATTCAACCATTTGAGGAGTAAAATGAGAATAGTCCAAATAATGAGGATAACAATGTATTGGATGATAGTGATGGAACTATTGTAGATAACCCCACCGATAATACCCCCGAGAACAAAGTTCTGGATTTGATCTACTGCAGAACTTGGTGCTAAATTTCCTTTACCTGTTACGTTAATAACAAAAACAAGAGAAAGTAGCCCCAAGGCTAATTTAATTGCAATTGTAGCAAAAAAGCTTATCATTTTTCAACCTCCACGAGTTCCACATCTGATTTATAGAGTTCCATCTTTTCTAATAAATAGCTATCTTGGGCAGTCCCACTAATGGCACGATAAAAATTGTCACCTACTTTAATAATCGCCCCATCAGTCACTGCTGATGTGTTGACATAAACATTTTTCTTATCAACACCTAACTCTTTTGATACAATTTCGATGAAGTGCAAGGAACTACGAAATTGATTATCATTGGATTGGTTGTTTTGAAGATTCGTAATGCTAATCAATACAAAAGCAATTAACGTCAAAATAGAAATGAGCGATAATTCACGGAACTTACTCCCTCTTTTATCTTTGAAAGCCTTAAATGCAAAGAATCCAGTCACAATCACTAAGAGCGTCGACACAATAATCATGACCCAATCCTGTTGACTGATTTGGCTTAGAACATAGTCGTATGAATAGAATTTCATAAGATTTCTCCTTTTTTAAATTCAATCTATTATAAAATAATTCCTAAGATATAGCAATTTTACCATTAGGAAAATAGCATTTAATTGTTGTTTCCTACTTAAGGTAGGTTTTTTATAATTTGACTTAGCCTCCCGTCTTGACTTTCGTTTGGCTTTTGTTATAATAGTAAAAATTTAGAGGAGGTATTCTATGATTCAAAAACATGCTATTCCTATTTTAGAGTTTGACGATAATCCTCAGGCAGTCATTATGCCCAATCACGAAGGCTTGGATTTACAGTTACCAAAGAAGTGCATCTATGCATTTTTGGAAGAAGAGATTGACCGCTATGCTCAGGAAGTAGAAGCAGATTGCGTAGGGGAGTTTGTTTCTGCCACTAAGACCTACCCGGTTTATGTCATGGACTACAAAGGTGAAAAAGTGTGTTTGGCCCAAGCGCCTGTCGGTTCCGCTCCAGCGGCCCAGTTTATGGATTGGTTGATTGGCTATGGTGTGGAGCAAATCATTTCCACTGGTACTTGTGGAGTCCTAGCCGATATAGAGGAAAATGCCTTTCTCGTCCCTGTTCGCGCTCTGCGAGATGAGGGGGCCAGCTACCACTATGTAGCGCCTTCTCGTTATATGGAGATGCAGATTGAGGCTATCTCTGCCATTGAGCAAGTCTTGGAACAAAGAGGTATTCCTTATGAGGAAGTCATGACCTGGACGACAGATGGTTTTTACCGAGAAACAGCTGAAAAAGTTGCCTATCGTAAGGAAGAAGGCTGTGCAGTTGTGGAGATGGAATGTGCTGCATTAGCAGCAGTAGCTCAACTTCGCGGTGCAGTCTGGGGTGAGTTGCTGTTCACGGCTGATTCATTGGCAGATCTTGATAACTATGACCAGCGCGATTGGGGTTCAGAAGCTTTTGACAAGGCCTTAGAACTCTGTCTTGAAATCGTTAGTCATATGTGACTGCTTTAATTGTTTTTATGGTACAATGTAACTATGTTATTCAAATCATTTTCGGAAAAAATAAACACGACCTTGGGACGTTTATCACCTGCTCGTCGAATTTTTTTAAGTTTTGCTTTGGTTATTTTCGCAGGCTCTCTCCTTTTGAGTCTGCCATTTGTGCAAGCAACAAGCTCCCAAGCGACCTATTTCGACCATCTCTTTACAGCAGTATCCATGGTCTGTGTGACGGGACTCTTTACTCAACCAGTAGCTACTACATATAACATCTGGGGTCAGTTAATCTGTATGTTTTTGATCCAGATTGGTGGTTTGGGTCTCATGACCTTTATAGGGGTCTTTTATATTCAAAGTAAGCAAAAGCTAAGTCTTCGTAGCCGTGAAACAATTCTGGAGAGCTTTAGTTATGGAGAAACTCATTCTTTAATGGTTTTCATACGTTCGATTTTCTTGACGACTTTTATCGTTGAAGGACTCGGAGCCTTCCTGTTAAGTTTTCGTTTTGTTCCGGAATTTGGTTGGGGCCGAGGAATTTTTACCTCTATCTTCGTAGCTATTTCAGCTTTCTGTAATGCTGGTTTTGATAATTTTGGAAGTACAAGTTTAGTAGCTTTTCAAACTGATCCTTTGATTAATCTAGTGCTTGCTGCTTTGATCATCACAGGCGGTCTAGGGTTCATGGTTTGGTTTGACCTGGCCACGCAGTTGAGCAAGAAAAAACGTCGGCTTCGCTTCCATACCAAGTTGGTTCTCTTCTTGACAGCTGGAATTTTATTTACTGGAACAGTTTCAACCCTCTTGATAGAGTGGAACAATCCGGGAACGATTGGCAATCTCAGCATCCCTGATAAATTGCTAGTCAGTTTTTTCCAAACAGTTAGTATGAGAACGGCAGGTTTTGCTTCTATTGATTACACCCAGGCTCGGCCTGTTACTTTGATGATTTATATCTTACAAATGTTTCTCGGTGGGGCGCCTGGTGGAACAGCTGGGGGGCTTAAAATCACAACCTTCTTTGTATTATTAGTATTTGCACGCAGTGAACTTTTAGGATTACCCCATGCCAATGTAGCTCGGAGAACAATTTTACCTCGGACAGTCCAAAAATCATTCAGTGTCTTTATTATCTTCTTGATAACTTTTTTATCGGGTTTAATCCTACTAGGAATAACAGCAGAAGGGAATCCGCGCTTTATCTACATCATGTTTGAAACAATTTCAGCACTTGCTACGGTTGGAGTAACTGCTAATCTGACACCAGAGTTAGGTAAATTAGCTCTTAGCGTCGTCATGCTACTGATGTTTATTGGCCGGATCGGGCCACTCACACTGTTAGTTAGTTTGGCTGAGTATCAACCAGATAAGAAAGATACAATCCACTATATGAAAGCGGACATTACTATAGGATAAGAAAGGATAAACTATGGCGGATCGGACAATTGGAATTTTAGGTTTGGGTATTTTTGGGAGTAGTGTTCTTACAACTCTCGCTCAGCATGATATAAATATTATCGCTATTGACGACCATGAGGAGCGAATCAATCAATTTGAACCAGTCTTGGTACGTGGAGTTGTTGGAGATATCACAGATGAAGAGCTCTTGCTCTCAGCAGGAATTGATACCTGCGATACAGTTGTGGTGGCAACTGGGGAAAATTTAGAATCTAGTGTGCTTGCAGTCATGCATTGCAAGAGTCTAGGAGTACCAACTGTTATTGCTAAGGTTAAAAGTCATACAGCAAAAAAAGTACTTGAAAAAATCGGTGCAGACTCTGTTATTTCACCAGAGTATGAAATGGGTCGTTCATTAGCTCAAACGATTCTCTTTCATAATAGCGTAGACGTCTTTCAGTTGGACAAGAATGTCTCCATTGTCGAGATGAAAATTCCACAATCGTGGTCAGGCAAAAGCCTAAGTCAACTGGACCTTCGAGGACGATACAATCTCAATATCCTTGGTTTTCGTGACTACGAAAATGCTCCCTTAGATGTTAAATTTGGACCAGATGATCTTTTGAAAGCTGATGGCTATATGATGGCAGTAATCAATAACCAATATTTGGATAATCTAGCACGCCTCAATGAGTAGAAGAAAAAGATTATTGAGTCAATATAAGTATTTTATAAGAGGGATTTAAGAAAAATTTTAACTTTTTCTTAATCCTTTTTAATTTTAGGAGATTATACTAGAGTCATCAAAAAAAGAAAACTCTAAGGAGAATCCTATGAAATTCAATCCAAATCAGAGATATACTCGTTGGTCTATTCGCCGTCTCAGTGTCGGTGTTGCTTCAGTTGTTGTAGCTAGTGGCTTCTTTGTCCTGGTCGGACAACCAAGTTCTGCGCGTGCTGATGTGGTCAATCCGACCACTGCTCAAGTCGTGCCAGATGCAGATTCGGTGAGTGAAAAGAGCAACTTACCAGCAGAGGCTCTAAAAAAAGCAGTCGATGTAGCTCTTCCTTCAGAACAATCAGACACAGTATCTAAAGTAAGCTTGGATTCTACAAGCTCTCCAGAAAAAGCGGACGCAAATGCTAAAGATCCAGTAGTAGCACCAAAAGAAGAAGTGCAAGCACAACCTGACTCTAAGAAACAAACAGAAGATGCAGTTAAACCTGTAGAAGGTCCTACGTCTACAGTTTCTGGGCAAGATTGTGACGTAAGTGAAGCGCAACCAGCAACTACCCCAGCTGAAGTACAAAAAGGCGTGGCTGATAACACCGAAGACTCAGTAGACATCCCGGCTAGCTACCTTGACAAAGCCAATTTCCCAGGACCATTTACAGCTGGTGTCAACCAAGTCATTCCATACGAATTCTTCGCTGGCGACGGCATGTTGACTCGCCTTATCTTGAAAGCCTCTGACAAGGCTCCATGGTCAGACAACGGTTCGGCTAAAAATCCTGCCCTCCCACCAGTAGAGAAATTGGGCAAAGACCTCTACTTCTATGAAGTAGATTTGGCAGGTACTCAAGGTAAATCAGATAAAGAGCTTCTTGACCTTTTAAAACAAAATGGAACGCAAAGTTATAAAGCTACTATTAAAGTGTACGGGGCTAAAGATGGAAAACCTGACTTAACAAATCTCGTAGCGACTAAAGATTTGACTGTTAATTTGAATGGTTTGACCACACCAGCTGAGGTGCAAAAAGGTGTGGCTGACAACACCAAAGACACAGTAGATGTCCCAGCCACTTACTTGGACAAGGCTAACTTCCCAGGCCCATTCACAGCCGGTGTCAACCAAGTCATTCCTTACGAAGCTTTTGGTGGAGATGGAATGTTGACCCGCCTTATCTTGAAAGCCTCTGACAAGGCCCCATGGTCAGACAATGGAACAGCAAAAAATCCTGCTCTATTACCACTTGAAGGCTTGGCTAAAGGCCAATATTTCTACGAAGTAGATTTGAATGGTAATACGGTTGGTAAAGATGGTCAGGCCTTGCTAGAGCAACTTCGAGCTAACGGAAGCCAAACATATCTAGCTACCATCAAGGTGTATGGCTCTAAAGATGGCAAACCTGATTTGACCAATCTGGTTGCTACTCGTCAAGTAACGATTCGACTTCATGGATTAGAAATGATGTCCAGAACTCCTCAAGGCGATCAGATGGCAATGCCTTCTTCTACGTCAGATTCAATGAACAAAATGAAGGATATGATGAAGGAAGCCCAAGCTTCAGAGATGAGAATGGGTGATTCCATGGCTGAAACTAGGAAAAATGATGGGCAACCGATGCTACCAAATACTGGTGAAGCTCAAACGAATACAGCTGGACTTGGAGCCCTTGGCCTAGTCTTGGCAGGTCTTGTTGGATTTTTGGGTTGGAAAACGAAACGAGAAGATTAAGATTCAAATCACTTAAACATTAGAGAAAATAGTGTTATACTAAAGCAAGTATAACACTGTTTTTGTCAAAGGAGTGTCAGATGAAAAAGACAATTTTGTTGGTTGATGATGAGATAGATATTCTAGATATTCAAAATCGCTATCTTTTGCAGGCAGGTTACGATGTTTTAGTTGCCCATGACGGTAAGGAAGGATTAGAACTTTTTAGAAAAAAATCTATCGATCTCATTATCACGGATATCATGATGCCTAATATGAACGGTTATGATTTCATCAGCGAAGTTCAATATATTGCTCCTGATCAACCCTTTCTCTTTACAACTGCTAAGACAAGCGAACAGGATAAGATTTATGGATTAAGTTTGGGGGCAGATGATTTTATAGCTAAACCGTTTAGCCCAAGGGAATTAGTTTTAAGAGTGAATAATATCTTACGCCGTCTTAGTCGTGGCGGAGAGACCGAGCAGATTGAGTTTGGTGACTTAGTGATCAACCATGTGACTCATGAGGTTCGCATTGGGGAACAGCCTTTGGAATTGACAGTGAAATCTTTTGAACTTCTATGGATATTAGCCAGCAATCCTGAGAGAGTCTTTTCAAAAACTGAACTTTACGAGAAGGTATGGCAAGAGGATTATGTGGATGATACCAATACACTCAATGTTCATATTCATGCTTTGAGACAAGAGTTGAGTAAGTATACGAATTTAAACACTCCTGCTATCAAAACTGTTTGGGGATTGGGCTATAAGATGGAAAGACCGAGAGGAAAAAAATGAAATTAAAAAGCTATATTTTAGTGGGGTATCTAGTTTCGACTCTACTAACGATTTTGGTTGTTTTCTGGGCAATCCAACGAATGTTAATTGATAAAAGTGAAGTTTACTTTCTGGTTGGAATGACCTTGATTGCAAGTTTCATTGGCGCTGCAGTGAGCATCTTTCTTTTGTCGCCCGTTTTCTCTTCTCTGAAACATTTGAAAAAACAAGCTCAGAATATAGCTGGTAAAGATTTTAGCACAGAAATTGAAACCAAAGGGCCGATAGAATTTCAAGAGCTAGGCCAGGCTTTTAATGACATGTCCCACAATTTGCAGGCTACTTTTCTATCACTTGATGAGAGTGAGCAAGAAAAAAGAATGATGATTGCTCAGCTCTCTCAC
Organism: Streptococcus sp. CF8_St5-17; assembly: GCF_024295665.1. Classification (NCBI taxonomy): domain Bacteria; kingdom Bacillati; phylum Bacillota; class Bacilli; order Lactobacillales; family Streptococcaceae; genus Streptococcus; species Streptococcus sp. CF8_St5-17. The sequence continues at coordinate 1,701 of NZ_JANCOU010000014.1, read as the reverse complement.
GATATTAAAACACCCATTACCTCCATTCAGGTTACTGTGGAAGGAATTCTTGATGGAGTAATCAAGGAAGAGGAACGACTCCATTATTTAACCACGATTGGTCGGCAAACTGAGCGTCTAAACAAACTAGTGGAGGAATTGGATGTTTTGACTCTTAACACACAACCTCAAGATACTGCTGATGAAGAAGTCGAAGAGGTCTTTTTAGATCAGCTGTTGATTGAGTCAATGAGTGAATTTCAACTCCAGATTGAACAAGAGGAGCGGGATGTTTACATTCAAGTATCACCTGAGTCGGCGAAAATCAAGAGTTATTATGACAAACTTTCTCGTATTCTGGTCAATTTGTTAAACAATGCCTTTAAATATTCAGAACCAGGAACCAGAATCGAGGTTCTTGCCCAATTAACAGAAGAAGAACTGATAATCAGTGTGAAAGACGAGGGTCAAGGTATTCTTCCTGAAGATTTGGAAAAAATTTTTAACCGACTTTATCGTGTAGAAACGTCGCGTAATATGAAGACAGGTGGCCATGGATTAGGACTTGCGATTGCGCGAGAACTAGCTCATCAACTAGGTGGTGAAATAACAGCAGAAAGCCAGTATGGCTTAGGAAGCAAGTTCACATTCTGCCTTAATTTGAAATAAAGGCGTAAAATCTCTTTACAAATCGACAGATTCATGATACAATAGCCTTTGTGTGAAATAGCAGCAGGAAAGCATGAAGCTCGTCAACAGGTGTCTTATAACAAGTAACCTTGGCTGTTTAGGCGAAGGGCATCTGCACGAATCAGGGCTTTCTAAGTGACTATTTCCGCCGAAATTTTATTTATATTAGGAGGACATACATATGTCACGTTATACAGGACCATCTTGGAAACAAGCTCGTCGCCTAGGCCTTTCACTTACAGGTACAGGTAAAGAATTGGCACGTCGTAACTACGTACCAGGACAACACGGACCAAACAACCGTTCTAAATTGTCAGAATACGGTTTGCAATTGGCTGAAAAACAAAAACTTCGTTTCACTTACGGAGTAGGTGAAAAACAATTCCGTAACTTGTTTGTACAAGCTACAAAAATCAAAGGCGGAATCCTTGGTTTCAACTTCATGCTTCTTTTGGAACGTCGTTTGGATAACGTAGTTTACCGTCTTGGTCTTGCGACTACTCGTCGTCAAGCTCGTCAATTCGTAAACCACGGTCACATCCTTGTTGACGGAAAACGCGTTGATATCCCATCATACCGCGTAACTCCAGGTCAAGTAATCTCAGTTCGTGAAAAATCATTGAAAGTTCCAGCTATCCTTGAAGCAGTTGAAGCTACTCTTGGACGTCCAGCATTCGTATCATTCGATGCTGAAAAATTGGAAGGTTCATTGACTCGTTTGCCAGAACGCGATGAAATCAACCCAGAAATCAACGAAGCACTTATCGTTGAATTCTACAACAAGATGCTTTAATTTTAAGATATATGATACAGAAAGCCTACAACAGTGGGCTTTTTGTTTTATACTTTGATCATGATTTTTCCTATTTCACAATAAAAAGTATATAGTGTTTTTTTCTTATATAAAAAGTAAGTTGTTTTAACAGTAATTAATATAAAAGAAAAAAATAGAAAAAATTTTTTATAAAAAATAATTCAAACCAGTTGACAAGCGTCAAAAAGTAGGTATAATAGAAAGAGTTGACAAGCTCA
>NZ_JANCOU010000013.1:0-15010 GCF_024295665.1 Streptococcus sp. CF8_St5-17 | reverse complement strand
TTTAACTCGGGAAGTAGCTCAGCTTGGTAGAGTACTTGGTTTGGGACCAAGGTGTCGCAGGTTCGAATCCTGTCTTCCCGATTGGTCAATACTTAAATTGAGGCAGTTGCCTTTTTTTTATTTTTATATTTGATTTTTATCATTATTATCTGTAAATTCACATTGCACTTTCTTAAATGTTTCGTTACCTTTTTATGTCAAAACTAATAAATAAGTAAAGAATTATCTTATCGATAGTTCTTTTTTTTAATTTTTGGTATTCTAGACATATGAAAAGAATCAATATTGATGTTGTGGTTGTCCCTTTAAGTGGTCATTTGTACCCAACAATGAATTTATTAGCACCTCTACTTAACAATCCTAAGTATAAGATTCGTTTGTTTACAGGTCCTCAAAAGAAAGCTGTTTGTCAAGCTGCTGGTTTTCATGTAGTTCCCATACTAGAAAATCACATTGAGGATTTTGAATGTGCTGCAAATAATGATCAGCAATTAGGAATTTTATCGGCCTATCATCAACTTTCTTCAAGTATTGATTTAATTAACTTAGTTTCAGATCAATTATTTGATGAGTGGAGCAAGGATCGGCCAGATATTGTCGTAGCTGATTTTATAACCTTGTCAGGTGGTTTAGTAGCTAATCAACTTGGAATTCCGTGGATATCAACTATGGCTACCCAGTTTGCGATTGAAACGACAGATGGTCCTCCTTGTTTCTTTGGTGGACTGGGAAGTTCCAAGAATGGTTGGCAAGTTTCGGTCCAATTCCTAGGTAGAAAAGCAACTCGTTTAGTGAAACGAATTGTATCTTTTCTGCTTCGGAATCGCTTAAAAAGATATAATTTTAAATTGTATAATCAACTCGGTCAAGAGACCATATATTCTCCATATTCAATTCTTGGTATTGGTATGAAAGAAGTGGAGTTAAAAAAAGGATTTCCAAAACATTACAAGTGGGTGGGGCCTTCAGGAGCTTCAGTAGAGGCTGGAAAGGACTATCCGTTAGATTTATCAACCTTTTCTAATCAAAAGAAAGTCTTAGTGACTTGTGGTACACAACTTGCTTGGGCAAAAGAAAATCTTATTTATCAAGCTACGCAACTTGCAAAAGCTCATCCTGATTGTCACTTTTTTGTGACTCGTGGTGTAGGTGGAGAGACCTTCCAATGTGAAAATCTCATGGAGAACCTTTCCGTAGTTTCTTATCTACCTTATAAGGAGTACATTCCCCAGATGGATTACGTGATTCATCACGGGGGAGCTGGGATTTTTTATCAATGTATCATTTATGGTAAACCAGCTTTGATATTACCTCATGATTATGATCAATTTGATTATGCCGTTCGTGGGGTTGAAGCCGGTGTTGCTTTCTCAGCTAAAAGAGATAATAGTAAGGCCATTGGACAAGCCTTTGAGGAGCTGTTAGCTAAAGAAAATTGGCCAGAATTAGAGACTTTGCGCCAAGCAGCACAGTCTTATCATCCGACGGAAATGTTAGAGAGAGAAATCCATCGTCTGCTAGAAGATAAGGAGAAGGAAAAATGAAAACAGTTTTAGTAACTGGAGCGACAGGTTTCCTGGGTAAATATGTTGTAGAAGAATTAGTCGTGCATGGCTATCAGGTTCGAGCTTTTGGTAGAAGCAGTAAGGTTGGTTGCTCTTTAGAGAATTCTTCGGTTAGTTTTTTTCAGGGTGATTTGACCAAAGCTGATGATGTGCTAGAGGCTTGCAAGGGGATGGATTTGGTCGTTCATGCGGGAGCTCTGTCAACAGTTTGGGGCCCTTGGGAAGATTTTTATCAGACTAATGTTTTAGGAACCAAATATGTTCTCGAGGCATGTCGCCAAAAAGGTATTCAACGTTTAGTCTATGTATCCTCACCAAGCATCTATGCTGCTCCTAAGGATCAGTTGGCTATCAAAGAAAGTGATGCTCCAGAGGAAAATAATCTCAATAACTATATCCGCAGTAAATTGGCTTCGGAGAAACTCTTTAAAGATTATCCAGATGTTCCGAGTATCATCTTGAGACCTCGTGGACTTTTTGGGATTGGAGATACCAGCATCTTGCCACGGGTGATTAAACTTAGTCAAAAAATTGGAATTCCTTTGATTGGAGATGGACGTCAGCTCATGGACATGACCTGTGTGGAAAATGTTGCTTTAGCAATTCGTTCAGCTTTGGAAGCTCCAGAAGCAAAAGGTGAGGTTTATAACATTACTAATGGTGAACCGAGGGCTTTTAGAGATTTGCTAGAGGAAAGTTTGACAGGTCTGGGTTATCCAATCAAATATAGAAAAATTCCAGCATCTCTCTTATCAAGAATTGCAAGTAGTTTAGAATTTATATACAAGACCTTAAACCTTAAAGGGGAGCCAGCTCTGACACGCTATACCTATTACCTGCTTCGCTATAGTCAAACGCTGGATATTAGCAAGGCCGAGAGGGAATTGGGGTATCATCCGAAAATTAGTATTTCAGAAGGGATTGAACAATATGTCCAAGATTATCGAAAGCATTGAGTATTTCCCAGCCGGATATTGTACGAGTTATGCCGGTTTGCTTTTTAAGGGTGTCAAGAATAGAAAGATGACTTTCCCTGCAGGAGTGTTCCTTATCAAGCACAGGGATAAAGGATATTTTCTCTATGATACTGGCTATCACTATGATATTAAGACGAAACTTCGTTATGCTTTTTACCGTTTGGGGACGCCAGTTCAAATGACGGAGAAAGATCAGATTTTGCACATGCTGAAATCTAAAGGGATCAAGCCAGAAGAAATTAACTATGTCTTGTTGTCTCATCTACATCCAGATCATTTGGGAGGGGCTAGCTTCTTTCCGAATGCAAACTTTATCCTGACCCAGGAAGTCTATGATGTTTACAAGAAACCAAAACTAAAAGATTTAATTTTTAAAGAATTTTTGCCGAGTGACTTTGAGGAAAGATTGACAGTCATCAAGGCAAATCAACAAAATGCTAACTTTAAGTATCGCCCTACCATCGATCTTTTTGGAGACGGAAGTATCCTTGTAGCTTCGATAAATGGGCATGCTAAGGGGCAAGCTTGTCTCTTTATTCCAGATTATGATCTCTTTATCGCAGCAGATCTTTGTTGGGGAATTGACCTTTTACCCTACACGAAACAGATGCATCTGATTCCTTCCTTGGTGCAAGATAGTAAGGATGACTATATCAAAGGAACGGAGCTCTTGGAAGAGGTTTTAAAGGATGGAATAGAAGTGCTAGTTAGCCATGACCCTGTAGAAAGGATTGAGCGGATTTTGTATGAAAAAAATAACCTTTCTTAAAACTTTTATCCAAACTCGCTGGCTTCATAACTTTAGATCTCGAGAAGAATTAGAAAACTATCAGAAAAAGCAACTGGCTGCCTATATGGATTTTCTCAAACGTGAATCACCTTATTTTAAAAATGGTGTACCTAACGACTTTGATCATATGGATAAGGCTTTTATGATGACGCATTTCAATGAGCTTAATACTCAAGGTGTGGATCGAGACGAGGCCTTGGATTTGGCTATCGAAAGTGAAAAGACCAGGAATTTTACAGAGCTCAAGGGAGAAATAGCTGTTGGTTTGTCTTCTGGAACATCTGGACACCGGGGACTTTTTATCACAACTGAAAAAGAGAGAAGTATGTGGGCAGCAGCTATCTTGGCAAAGATGTTGCCCAAGGGCCAACTTTTTGGACACCGCATAGCCTTTTTCCTCAGAGCGGATAATGAACTCTATCAGACCATCAATACGGCACTTATTCGTTTAGAGTACTTTGATATTTTCAAGAATACAGATGAGCACATAGAGCGTCTCAATAGTTATCAACCGACCATTGTAGTGGCACCTGCTTCTATGTTGATTGAATTGAGTAAGCGCCTAAAGATAGGAGAATTAAGGATTCGTCCACAAAAAATCGTTTCGGTGGCTGAAATCTTGGAAGATAGTGATAAAGAGCGAATTTTGAGCGCTTTTGAGTTGCCGATTATTGACCAAGTCTACCAGGCAACCGAAGGTTTCCTAGCTTGCACTTGCTCTGCTGGGAATCTTCATCTCAATGAAGATATCATATTTGTAGAAAAACACTACTTGGATGAACGACGTTTTTATCCAGTGATTACGGATTTTAAACGAAGCAGTCAGCCTGTTTATTGCTACCAGCTCAACGATATCTTGGTTGAGAATCCTGAACCTTGTCCATGTGGATCTCATTACACAAGGATTGACAAGGTCGAAGGGCGTTCTGACGACATCTTCTATTTTGATGGACAGGACGGAGGTCAGGTAACGATTTATCCTGACTTTATCAGACGTTGCATTCTCTTTGTGGAGAATGTTGGAGATTACCAAGTCAAACAACATTCTGATAAGCTAGTGGAAGTTTGTTTGAGTCGAAGAGATGAGCAAGTAGAAACAGCGATTACAGAGCAGTTTCTACTTTTGGCGCAACAAAAAGAGTTTAAAGAACCTGAAATACAATTTTCAGATTATCACTGGGATACAAGTCGTAAGCTCAAACGTATCCAACGTTTATGAAAGGACAAAAAATTATGACAGAAGTAAAAAGACATGTAGAAATTGCAGGTTATGGAGTCTGCCTTCCAAAAAATACGGTGCAATTTAAAGACCAGACCCGTCATCGTGTGGTTGAAAATGAAGAAACGCAACTAGATTTGGCAGAAGCAGCTATCCAAGCTGCTCTTGAAAATGCAAATTTGAGTATGAAAGACATTGATTGCCTGGTATCAGCTAGTGCGGTTGGTGTTCAGCCGATTCCTTGTACGGCAGCTTTGATTCATGAACGTGTGGCAAAAGGGCTCTCTATCCCGGCTATGGATATTAATACCACTTGTACAAGTTTTATCTCTGCTTTATCAACCATGTCACATTTGATTGAAGCTGGGGAATACCATCGTGTTTTGATTGTATCCAGTGAAGTTGGTAGCTTGGGCCTTAATCCAAAGCAAAAAGAAAGTTATGAACTCTTTGGTGATGGAGCTGCAGCCTTTATTTTCCAAGCAAGTGACAAGGATAAGGGAGTGATAGCAAGCCTTCAACGTACTTGGTCAGAGGGAGCCCACGATACTGAAATCCGTGGAGGTTTGACTTCATATCAACCAAAAGAGTACTCTGAAGAAACGAAGACCAATTTCATGTTTGATATGAAAGGGAAGAAAATCCTCTTGCTTTCTGCTCGTGTCATTCCAGAAATGTTCCAAGAATTCCAAGAGAAATCTGGTATTTCTAAAGATGCTGTAGACTATATTATTCCCCACCAAGCTAGTCGAGCATTACCACTTGTTATGGATAAATTAGGAGTTAACAAAGACAAGTATCTCAATATTGTCAGTGAGTATGGGAATATGGTTTCCGTTGCGGTACCTTTTGGCTTGGCCTATGCACTCGATCATGGCTATGTGAAGGAAGGAGATACTATCTTCTTAATGGGGACTGCAGCTGGTATGACGGTTAATATGTTGGCGTTGAAATTGTAAAACGAGAGCAGGCACATGTAAATTGCCTGCTTTTTAAATGATTTTATAGGTAGAAGTATCGGCCTAAACAGGAAAAAGCTTGCTAAGTTTTATGAAACTAAGTATACTAGAAGGTGACAAGCGTTTTCAGACGTTGAATTAGGGAGTAGACTTAGAAATTGAGAGGGAGATATGGGGACAAGAAAATTTCGATTATTGATGTCCAAGTATGGCTTTAGTATTGCGATAATTCTGATAGAATTATTTGTTATTTTTGGCATTATTCTTTACATGAGTCAGATTGCTCCGCTTGTTTGGGTTTCCCTTGTATTTCTGGTTAGCGTAGCAACTGTTATAGCGATTGTCAATCGCTCCATGTCTCCTGAGAGCAAGGTGACTTGGTTGATTGTGACCTTTGTGCCGGTGTTTGGTCCACTGCTTTATCTCATGTTCGGTGAAAGAAGGCTATCAAAAAAAGAACTGAAACAACTCCAGGAATTGAATTCTATTGCATTTCATGAGAATAATGGGCGCCAACTCCATCTGCAGCTACAGGAGACAGATAAATCAGCTTATGGAATTATCAATGCCTTGCTACATATGGATAGTAATGCAGAAGTCTATGACCAGACAGATTCACAATTTTTCGCAAGTGGCGAGGAAATGTGGCAACAGATGCTGAAGGATCTTAAAAGAGCTGAAAAGTTTATTTTTCTTGAATACTATATTGTCGAAGAGGGCTTGATGTGGGATAGCATGCTCGAAATTCTCGAAGAAAAAGCTGCTCAGGGTGTTGAAGTCAAGATGCTCTATGACGATATTGGTTGTATGGTGACTTTGCCTGGGGATTATACTGTTTATTTGCGGTCTAAAGGAATTGATGCTCATAAGTTTAATAAGGTGATTCCTCGTATGACAGTGGCCTATAACAACCGTGACCACCGTAAAATCTTGGTCATTGATGGGCAGATTTCCTACACTGGTGGGATCAACCTCGCAGACGAATATATCAATCATATTGAACGTTTTGGACACTGGAAAGATAGTGGAATTCGGATAGATGGTCCGGCGACTCAAGCCTTTACCAGACTATTTCTCATGAACTGGTACATCAACCGTGGGGAAATCAGTGACTTTGATCAGTATCATTTGGAAAATCAGACACGGTCTGGTAGTGGTCTTTGTATCCCATACGGTAGTGGACCGAAACCAATCTACCAGATGAAGGTGGGTAAAATTGTCTATCAAAATCTGATTAATCAAGCAGAGGATTTTGTTTATATCACAACGCCTTATCTCATTATCGATTATGATTTAACAGAGGATATAAAGAATGCGGCGATGCGAGGTGTAGATGTGAGAATAGTCACACCCCACATACCAGATAAGAAACTCATTCAACTTGTAACACGGGGAGCTTATCCAGATCTTTTATCTGCGGGTGTTCGCATTTTTGAATACACACCTGGTTTTATCCATAGTAAGCAAATGATTGTTGATGATCGATTTGCGGCTGTGGGTACGATTAACTTGGATTATCGTAGCTTGGTCCACCACTATGAAAATGCAGTACTACTCTACAAAACAGAGTCAATCGCGGATATTCGCAAAGATTTTGAAGAAATTTTTGAACAATCTCAAGAAATCTTCTCGGATACCATAAATCCTACATGGTATCAAATGATGATTAAAGAAGTAACACAGTTATTTGCACCTATGCTTTAATTGAAAGAGACGGTTTTTCGTCTCTTTTTCTGTAAGCAGTTTCCTTGACATCTTATTTATTTTTCGTTATCATATGTCCATATAATATATGGGAGTCTGTGTACAGTCTGAGAGGAAGTGTTAAACTTCGACCGCACCTGATCTGGGTAATGCCAGCGTAGGGAACGATACTTGGCCTAATTTTGCACCTTTTTCATATATGAAAGAGGTTTTTCTTTTTTTCAAAGAAAAACTGTAACTTAGAAGGAGGTTTTAATGAAAGCAAGCATTGCTTTACAAGTCCTACCCCTGTCACAAGGGATTGACCGCATAGCTGTTATTGATCAAGTCATTGCTTATCTGCAAGCTCAAGGAGTGACTATGGTAGTGACACCCTTTGAAACGGTCTTAGAGGGAGACTTTGATCAACTCATGCGCATTCTCAAAGAAGCATTAGAAGTGGCAGGTCAAGGGGCAGACAATGTTTTTGCCAATGTGAAAATAAATGTAGGAGAGATTTTAAGCATCGATGAGAAACTTGAAAAATATAATGAGACGGCACATTAGTCTGCTAGGATTTTTGGGTGTCTTATCTCTTTGGCAGGTAGCGGGTTTGTTAAAACTCTTACCAAAGTTTATCTTGCCGACACCACTTGAAATCCTTCAGTCTTTTGTTCGTGACAGAGAATTTCTCTGGTACCACAGCTGGGCAACCTTGAGAGTAGCCTTGTTAGGTTTGGTCTTGGGTGTCTTGATAGCCTGTATCATGGCCGTCCTTATGGATAGTCTGGGCTGGTTAAATGACCTGATTTACCCAATGATGGTGGTTGTCCAGACCATACCGACCATTGCCATAGCGCCTATTCTGGTTTTGTGGCTTGGTTATGGAATCTTGCCCAAGATTGTCTTGATTATCTTGACGACAACTTTTCCTATCATCGTCAGTATTTTGGATGGATTTAGGCATTGTGACAAGGACATGCTGACCTTGTTTAGTTTGATGCGAGCAAATCCTTGGCAAATCCTTTGGCATTTTAAAATCCCTGTCAGCCTGCCCTACTTTTATGCAGGATTGAGGGTCAGTGTCTCCTACGCCTTTATCACAACAGTTGTATCCGAGTGGTTGGGAGGCTTTGAAGGACTTGGTGTCTACATGATTCAGTCCAAGAAACTGTTTCAGTATGATACCATGTTTGCGATTATTATTCTGGTATCGCTTATCAGCCTTCTGGGTATGAAGTTGGTCGATGTCAGTGAAAAATATGTGATTAAATGGAAACGTTCATAGAACAATAACGTTTGAGAAAAAGAAAAGAGGAAATAAAAATGAAGAAAAAATGGAAAGTGTTTTTAACGATTGTAACAGCTCTTGTAGCTGTCGTGCTTGTGGCTTGTGGTCAAGGAACTGCTTCTAAGGATAACAAAGAAGCAGAACTCAAAAAAATTGACTTTATCCTAGACTGGACACCAAATACCAACCACACAGGACTTTATGTAGCTAAGGAAAAAGGCTATTTCAAGGAAGCTGGAGTGGACGTTGATTTGAAATTGCCACCAGAAGAGAGTTCATCTGATTTAGTAATCAACGGTAAGGCGCCATTCGCTATCTATTTCCAAGACTATATGGCTAAGAAATTGGAAAAAGGGGCAGGCATTACTGCCGTTGCAGCGATTGTAGAACACAATACATCAGGAATTATCTCTCGTAAGTCTGACAATATCAATAGTCCAAAAGATTTGGTTGGTAAGAAATACGGAACCTGGAATGACCCGACTGAGCTTGCTATGTTGAAAACCTTGGTAGAATCTCAAGGTGGAGACTTTGAGAAGGTTGAAAAAGTACCAAATAACGACTCAAACTCTATCACACCGATTGCCAACGGCGTATTTGACTCTGCTTGGATTTATTATGGTTGGGATGGAATCCTTGCCAAATCTCAAGGTGTGGATGCAAACTTTATGTATTTGAAAGACTATGTAAAAGAGTTTGACTACTACTCACCAGTTATCATCGCTAACAACGATTATCTGAAAGACAATAAAGAAGAAGCTCGTAAAGTTATCCAAGCCATCAAAAAAGGCTACCAATATGCCATGGAGCACCCAGAAGAAGCTGCAGATATCCTCATCAAAAATGCACCTGAACTCAAAGATAAACGTGACTTTGTCATCGAATCTCAGAAATACTTGTCAAAAGAATATGCAAGTGACAAGGAAAAATGGGGACAATTTGATGCCGATCGCTGGAATGCCTTCTACAAATGGGATAAGGAAAATGGAATCCTCAAGGAAGACTTGACTGATAAAGGATTTACCAACGAATTTGTAAAATAATGACAGAAATTAGACTAGAACACGTAAGCTATGCCTACGATGATGAAAAGATTTTAAAGGATATTAACCTGCAAGTGACTTCAGGTGAAGTTGTCTCTATCCTAGGCCCCAGTGGTGTAGGAAAGACAACCCTCTTTAACCTGATTGCAGGCATTTTAGAAGTCCAGTCAGGACGAATCATTCTTGACGGAGAGGAAAATCCTAAGGGGCGCGTGAGCTATATGTTACAAAAGGATCTGCTTTTGGAACATAAGACGGTGCTAGGAAATATCATCTTGCCCCTCTTAATTCAAAAGGTAGATAAGGCAGAAGCTATTGCCAAAGCAGATGAAATTCTTGCTACCTTTCAGTTGACGGCTGTAAGGGATAAGTACCCTCATGAACTCAGTGGTGGGATGCGCCAGCGTGTGGCTTTACTTCGTACCTATCTTTTCGGACATAAGCTTTTTCTTCTAGACGAGGCATTTAGTGCCTTGGATGAGATGACCAAAATGGAACTTCATGCCTGGTATCTTGATATTCATAAACAGCTAGGCCTGACGACACTTATCATCACCCATAGTATCGAGGAGGCCCTTAACCTTAGTGATCGGATTTATATCTTGAAAAATCGCCCGGGACAGATTGTTTCTGAAGTCAAACTCGACTGGTCTGAAACTGAAGACAAGGAAGTTCAAAAAATTGCCTATAAACGGAAAATTTTAGAGGAATTGGGCTTGAATAATTAGAAATATAGAGAGTTGGTGAGGTTGATACTTTGCCATCTCTTTTTTGTCTATAAATGGAAATTCTGATAGATAAAAAGTGATATAATTGACTTATGGTGTTATGATGAAAAAAGATGAAATTAAAAAATATTTAGACACAGATCTTGAATTTAATGTTAATGGCCGAGGTGCTTGTTTCTTATCTAGCATTTGTGTAGCTGGTTATGATTATGAAGGTCAGAAGTTTGATACAATTGATGAAGCTATGGAAGCTAAAGTTTTTGATGGTAAAAGTTTAGTAGATATATGGGATGAAGTTTTTCTACAAATATCTTAAAATAAAAAATATGGACACATTATTGCAATAGATGATAGAAAGAGCATGAATGATGTTAAATAATGAACTAAATGACTATAACAAAACAGACTCATCTGATGAAATAGATGAACTCATTACTTCGGAGTCTAATCTTGAAGGGTACAGTGATTTTTACAAAGATAGTGAAGAGTCAAAAGTTTGGTGGATTGATAAGATAGATGTTAGAGGAGAAATATTATTCAGCTTTGACCAGAAAAAAATTTATAACCTTTTTCGTGATTATCCTCACAATATGACTGAAGAAGAAGTTAGAATTTTTGATAGAGAAAATCCTTACTGGAGAGATTTTTTCTCGGATAGAATATGAACTATAGTAGAAAAAACTGTGAAAAATTCACACTACAAAAAACTTCGGTATACCATTAATGATACCGAAGTTTTTTTCTAGACTTTACGAAATATTTCTTAGATTTGATGATAAATAACATACTTTCAAAGGATTTGAAAGCTAGGTGTAATTTTGTTATTATAACATAAGTGTAGAATAGAGAATGGAATAAGGCATAGTTTGCTATCGGGAGCAATTTTAAAAGTCAGTATTTTCAAGGATTAAGCCCTAAAAGTTTGACTTATAGAGTCGTAAATGATAGTATAGTCAAAGATAGTCAAAGTTTAAGAAGGAGGTAGCAAGCTATGAAATTTAAAAATACATCGGATCATATTGAAGCCTATATCAAGGCAATTTTAGAACAATCTGGTATCGTAGAATTGCAACGAAGCCAGCTAGCGGATACCTTTCAAGTGGTACCTAGCCAGATTAACTATGTGATTAAAACTCGTTTTACAGAGAGTAGAGGATATCTAGTTGAGAGTAAACGTGGTGGTGGGGGTTATATTCGCATTGGTCGAATTGAATTTTCTAACCATCATGATATGCTCCGCGATTTGTTGTATTCAGTGGGTGAAGAAGTCAGCCAAGTTATCTTTGAAGATGTTTTAAAACTTTTACTTGAACAAGAACTCTTGACTCGTCAGGAGATGAATCTGTTAGTTGCAACGGCCTCAGATCGTGTTTTGGGCGAGGAAGCTGATTATATTCGTGCGAATATGCTTCGTCAGATATTGCATGAAGTAGATAGAAAAGGAAAATAAAATTTAATGGAATATTCAAAAGCATTGAGAGAATGTATAGACAGTGCCTTTCTAGTGGCGAGTCGCTTTGGAGCAGACTACCTGGAGTCTTGGCACCTACTGATTGCTATGGCTAATCATAGCTACAGTGTTGCTGGAGCAACTTTGAACGAGTTTCCATATGAAATTGATCGTTTAGAGGAGGTAGCTGTTGAATTAACAGAGGCAAACTTTAACCACAAGGAAGATTACAAGGAACTCCCTTTTTCCTATCGTTTAAACGTCTTGATGTTGGAGGCGGAACATGTTGCCTCCGTTGTACATGCAAAAGCATTGGGAACTGAGCACCTTCTCTACGCAATCTTGCATGACGGCAATGCTTTAGCTACTCGCATTTTGGAAAAAGCAGGATTTTCTTATGAAGACCAGAAGGACCAAGTCAAGATTGCTGGACTTCGTCGTAGCCTTGAAGCGCGTGCTGGTTGGACAAAGGAAGATTTGAAGGCTCTACGTCAGCGCCATCGCTCAGTAGCAGATAAGCAAAACTCCATGGCTAATATGATGGGCATGCCTCAAACTCCAAGTGGTGGTTTGGAAGATTACACTCATGATCTCACAGAGCAAGCTCGTTCAGGCAAATTGGAGCCAGTTATCGGACGTGATCAAGAAATCTCTCGTATGATTCAAATTTTGAGCCGGAAGACAAAGAATAATCCTGTACTAGTTGGTGACGCAGGTGTTGGTAAAACAGCTCTAGCACTTGGACTAGCTCAGCGAATTGCTAGTGGAGATGTACCGGTTGAAATGGCTAAGATGCGAGTCTTAGAACTCGATTTGATGAATGTGGTTGCAGGGACACGTTTCCGTGGTGATTTTGAAGAGCGCATGAACAACATCATTAAAGACATTGAGGAAGATGGTCAGGTTATTCTCTTTATAGATGAGCTCCATACCATCATGGGTTCAGGGAGCGGGATTGATTCGACCTTGGATGCAGCCAATATCTTGAAGCCAGCCTTGGCGCGTGGAACTTTGAGAACGGTTGGTGCCACCACTCAGGAAGAATACCAAAAACACATCGAAAAAGACGCAGCCCTTTCTCGTCGCTTTGCAAAAGTGATGATTGAGGAGCCGAGCGTGGCTGACAGTATGGCTATCTTACAGGGCTTGAAAGCAACTTATGAGAAGCACCACCATGTCCAAATTACAGACGATGCTGTAGAAACAGCTGTTAAAATGGCGCATCGCTATTTGACAAGCCGTCACTTGCCAGACTCAGCGATTGACCTTTTGGATGAAGCAGCAGCGACAGTCCAAAACAAATCGAAACATGTGAAATCAGATGAGTCAGGTTTAACAGCAGCTGACAAGGCCTTGATGGATGGCAAATGGAAGCAAGCAGCGCAGCTCATTTCAAAAGAGCAGGTAACCCCTGTTTACAAAGATGTCGTAAAAGAATCTGATATTTTGACAACCTTGAGTCGCTTGTCAGGCATTCCAGTTCAAAAATTGACGCAAACAGATGCTAAGAAGTATCTCAATCTTGAAGCTGAACTCCACAAGCGTGTGATTGAGCAAGAACAAGCAGTATCTAGTATCAGTCGTGCCATTCGCCGAAATCAATCAGGTATTCGCAATAACAAACGTCCAATTGGATCCTTTATGTTCTTAGGACCAACTGGTGTTGGTAAAACTGAATTGGCTAAGGCTTTGGCAGAAGTCCTCTTTGATGACGAATCTGCCCTTATCCGCTTTGATATGAGTGAGTACATGGAGAAATTTGCAGCTAGCCGTCTCAACGGAGCTCCTCCAGGTTATGTAGGCTATGAAGAAGGTGGAGAGTTGACTGAGAAGGTCCGCAATAAACCATATTCAGTCTTGCTTTTTGACGAGGTAGAAAAGGCTCACCCAGATATCTTTAATGTTCTCTTGCAGGTCTTAGATGATGGTGTCTTGACGGACAGTAAAGGCCGTAAGGTTGATTTTTCAAATACCATCATTATCATGACGTCGAACCTTGGTGCGACAGCTCTTCGTGATGACAAGACAGTCGGTTTTGGAGCTAAGGATATTCGTTTTGATCAGGAAAATATGGAAAAACGAATGTTTGAAGAGTTGAAAAAGACATATCGTCCAGAGTTCATCAACCGTATTGATGAAAAAGTGGTCTTCCATAGCTTGTCAAGTCAAGATATGCAGGAAGTGGTTAAGATTATGGTCAAACCACTGATTGCAAGCCTGGCAGAAAAAGGAATTGACTTGAAACTCCAAGCATCTGCCCTGAAGCTTCTAGCTCAGCAAGGCTATGATCCAGAGATGGGGGCTCGTCCACTGCGCAGAACTCTGCAAACAGAAGTAGAAGACAAACTAGCAGAACTCCTTCTTACAGGTGAACTGAAAGAAGGTAAGACACTGAAGATTGGCGTCAAAGCTGGTCAATTGAAGTTTGACATTGTATAAAAACAAGAACTAGGATACTCCAGTTACAGTAGAGAGAAACCCTTCATTGCCATCAATGCAGAAAGGAAGTAGAAGATGATGAATCAGAAAATTCCAACCGGGATGACAGAAAAAGAGTATTTTGAAGTTCATGCAAGCCAGGAGGAGTTTCTTGAGTGGTATCACCAGCAAGAACTCCCTCAGTATGAAAAGCCAAGTGTGACTGTGGACATGGTAGCCTATTGCTTTGTAGAAGGGAAAATGAAGCTCTTTCTGATTCGTCGGAAGGCACACCCTTTTCAAAATTGCTTAGCGCTAGTTGGTGGTTTTATGGATGAAGGGGAAGATGCTGCCCATGCTTGCCAGCGTGAGGTAAAAGAAGAAATCAATCTTGAGCTTCCACTGGAAAAGATTGAGCAGCTAGTGACAGTATCTACTCCTGGTCGTGATCCCAGGGGTTGGACAGTTACCATTGCCCACTTGGTTTACCTACCTGGTCGAGCGTTTGACCTGGCTAAGGCAGGAGATGATGCAAAAGAAGTCCTTCTTGTAGATGTTGATTTTCACACAGGTAAGTGTTATTTGGATGGAAAAGAACTGGAAGAGAAGGACTTTGCATTTGACCACTTATCCATTATTCAAACATCCATCAAGAAAATTAAAAAAGCTATCGACTATGACCCTCGTTTCCTTTATCTACTAGAGGATGAGTTCACAGTGGATGATGGGTTAGCCCTCGTTGAGACTCTATGCCCAGGCAAATCATGTACGAGTGATAGTTTCTTATCGAAATATTGTCATAGCTTAGAGGAAGTTGGTTTTAAACGGATTCCTCAAAAGGAAGTTATCACTATTTATCGATTAAAATAAAAAGTGAGGTCGGGATT
>NZ_JANCOU010000012.1:0-36112 GCF_024295665.1 Streptococcus sp. CF8_St5-17 | reverse complement strand
CCGTCTTCTGTTGGATATCCTGGAATTGCTTTACCTTCTTTATCTACAAATGTAGTAACTGGTGTTACTGTTGGTGTGTATGTTGCAGAAGCTTTTGTTCCGTTCATATCTTCACGAACAACTGTAACGGATGGAGCTGTTCCTGTAAATTCAGGTTCTGGTTTGAAGGTTACTGTTCCGTCTGGTGCTACTGTGTAAGTACCAACACCTGGAATAGTCTTAGTTGTTGAACCATCGTCAAATGTAGCTGGAACATCATCATTCATTGGAACACGGCTATCACCTTCCTTGAATGTTGGTTTACCAGACTGTTCTTTACCTTTTGGTCCAATAGTTGTAGCTGGTTCTGCTGTTGGTGTTACTGGTGTAACAGTTGGGGTGTACTTAGCTGTTACTGGTGTACCATTCTTATCGACACGTTTAACAGTCACGCCTGTTCCTGTGCCTGTGAATGATTTCTCTGGGACAAATGTAACTGTTCCGTCTGGAGCTACTGTGTAAGTTCCCTCACCTGGAATTACCTTAGTTGTTGAACCATCTTCGAAGGTTGCAGGTGTATCATCATCCATCGGTACATCTGGGTTACCTGGTGTGAATGTTGGTTTACCTGTTTGTGTTTTACCTTGAATATCAGTAGATGTTGTTGGATCAGCTGTTGGTGTTACTGGGGTTACAGTTGGTGTGTACTTAGCTGTAACTGGTGTACCATTCTTGTCTACACGTTTAACAGTCACGCCTGTTCCTGTTCCTGTGAATGATTTTTCTGGTACAAATGTAACTGTTCCGTCTGGAGCTACTGTGTATGTTCCTTCGCCTGGAATTACCTTAGTTGTTGAACCATCTTCGAAGGTTGCAGGTGTATCATCATCCATCGGTACATCTGGGTTACCTGGTGTGAATGTTGGTTTACCTGTTTGTGTTTTACCTTGAATATCAGTAGATGTTGTTGGATCAGCTGTTGGAACAACTGGAGTAATCTTAGGTGTGTATGTTGTTTCAGCTGGAGTGCCGTTAGCATCCTTAGCTTGAACTTTAACTGGAACTACTTCACCTGAGTATGACTTATCAGTTGGTGTAAAGGTTACAACACCTGTTTCTTTATCAACTGTGAAAGTACCAATAACTTCACCACTTGGAGATTTAGCATCTACAGAAGCCGCCGGTTGACCATTTTCGTCAAGAAGAGTAATGGTATCTTTGTCGATTGGTGCAACTGGATCACCTTCTGTGAAGGTAACAGTACCAGTTTGAACCACACCTTGAGGTGCAACTGATTCAGCTGGAGTTGCTGTTGGTGTTACTGGAGTTACTGTTGGTGTGTAGGTAGCTGTTACTGGTGTACCGTTCTTATCGACACGTTTAACAGTCACGCCTGTTCCTTTACCTGTGAATGATTTTTCTGGAACAAATGTTACTGTTCCATCTGGTGCTACTGTGTATGTACCTTCACCTGGAATTGTCTTAGTTGTTGATCCATCGTCAAATGTTGCTGGAACATCATCATCCATTGGTACGCTTGGGTTACCTTCTGTAAACTTAGGTTTACCTGTTTGTTCTTGACCTTGTTTGTCAGTTGATGTTGCATCTTCAGCTGTTGGAACAACTGGAGTAATCTTAGGTGTGTATGTTGTTTCTACAGCAGTACCGTTAGCATCTTTAGCTTGAACCTTAACGGCAACAACATCACCTGAGTATGACTTGTCAGTTGGTGTGAAGGTTACAACACCTGTTGCTTTATCAACTGTGAAAGTACCGATTTCTTTACCTTCTGGCGACTTAGCAACTACTGATGTAGCTGATTGACCATTTTCGTCAAGAAGAGTAATCGTATCCTTGTCGATTGGTGCAACTGGGTCACCTTCTGTGAAGGTAACAGTACCAGTTTGAACTACACCTTGAGGTGCTACTGATTCAGCTGGAGTTGCTGTCGGTGTTACTGGGGTTACTGTTGGTGTGTATTTAGCTGTTACTGGTGTACCGTTCTTATCGACACGTTTAACAGTCACGCCTGTTCCTGTGCCTGTGAATGATTTCTCTGGGACAAATGTGACTGTTCCATCTGGAGCTACTGTGTAGGTTCCTTCATCTTGGATAGTCTTCGTTGTTGAACCATCTTCGAATGTTGCTGGTGTATCATCATCCATTGGAACTACTGGATCACCTTCTGTAAACTTAGGTTTACCTGTTTGGGTTTGACCTTGTTTATCTGTTGAAGTTACATCTTCAGCTGTTGGTGTTACTGGGGTTACTGTTGGGGTGTATTTAGCAGTAACTGGTGTACCGTTCTTATCGACACGTTTAACGGTCACGCCTGTTCCTGTGCCTGTGAATGATTTCTCTGGGACAAATGTGACTGTTCCATCTGGAGCTACTGTGTAGGTTCCTTCACCTGGAATTGTCTTCGTTGTTGAACCATCTTCGAAGGTTGCTGGTGTATCATCATCCATTGGTACACGGCTATCGCCTTCAGTAAATACAGGTTTACCAGTTTGTGTAGCACCTTGGATATCTGTAGTTTCAACTGGTGTTGCAGTTGGGGTTACTGGGGTTACTGTTGGTGTGTAGGTTGCTGAAGCTTTTGTTCCGTTCTTATCTTCGCGAACAACTGTCACAGCTGGTGCAGTTCCGACAAATGATTTCTCTGGTACAAATGTAACAGTACCGTCTGCTGCTACTGTGTAAGTACCAACACCTTCAACTGTCTTAGTTGTTGAACCATCTTCAAATGTTGCTGGAACATCTTCGTTGATTGGAACAGTTTTTTCTACTCCATCAACTGTAACAGTTCCACCCTTGAACTCAGGTTTACCTGTTTGAGTTGCGCCTTGGATGTCTGTTGTTTCAGCTGGTGTTGCAGTTGGTGTGACTGGAACAATCTCAGGTGTGTAAGTTGTATCAACCTTGATTCCGTTTGTGCTTTCAGCTTGAACCTTAACAGGCGTTACTTTACCTGTGTAAGACTTATCAGTTGGTGTGAATGTTACAGTACCAGTTGCTGGGTTGATCGCGAATGTACCGATTGGTGTTGTTCCATCTTCAGCATAAGCTGGTGTAGTTGAAACTTCGTTACCATCTTTATCTAGCAATGTGTAGCTATTGTCTTTAATGGTAATAGCTTTATCTTCACCATTTACTTGAACAGTTGTTCCTGCAAAGGTTGGTGTACCGGTTTGAGTCGCACCTTGGATATCTTTTGAAGTTGCAGGGCTTGCAGTTGGAACTGCTGGCACAACAGTTGGTGTGTAGGTCGCATCTGAAGTAATGGTTGCAGTCTTACCATTAGCGTTTGTGATAGTTGCAGTTGCTTGAACCTTAACGCCTTTGGCTGTTCCGACAAAGTCTTTTTCTGGAGTGAAAGTTACCGCTCCTGTAGTAGGATCGATTGTGTATGTTCCTTCTCTTGGAACAGTCACAGTTGTCTCATCAGTAGGTTGACCTGTTGCTGGATCTACCAATTTCTTGCTTGTGATTTTTGCAGTTTTGTCGTTGCTCAACTCAAATGTAGGAGTTTGAGTTTGTGGAACGTTTTGGATATCCTCAGAAACCTTATCTGTTGGAGTGATTGTAATTGGAGTCACTGTTGGTGTGTACTTAGCTGTAGCAGTCTTAAGGTATTCATCACGAACAGTACCATCTTTATCTCTTCCGACAGGTGCAGTCAATGATACAGTAATACCTTTTGCAGTACCAGTAAATCCTGGTTCTGGAACAAAGGTAACTTCTCCTGTAGCGTCATTGATTGAGTATGTTCCTTCGCCTGCTACTGTTACAGAGGTTGCATTGGTTACTTGACCAGTCGCTGGGTCCACCAATTTAGCAGGGTATTCCAAGCTTGGAGTGACAGAGATCTTGTCGCCATTAGCATTAGTTGTAGTTGTGTTAAAGGTTGGGGTACCAATTTGAGTTGCTCCTTGGACATCAGTTGAAGTCTTATCAACACCTTCAATATTACTTGGAGTTACTGTTGGGATGTAAAGACCATCCATTGTGTTTAATACTGTATCAACGTTTGCTTCCTTATCTGGGAATTTAGTTGACCAACCAGTATCGTAACCATTACTATCTGTACGACGGATAGAGATCCCATCAGCTGTGCCTAGGAAGTGATCTTCTGGGATGAATTCCACATCTACATCTTTACCATTACCAGTAACTTTGTATTTACCTTGACCTGGCACGACATAGTAACCTTCCGCATCCAAAGTAGCCTTGTTCCCATTTGCATCGACAATGTATGGTGCTACTGTTTCATCAATTTTTGCTGATTCAGTTAAGCTATAGCCTTGCAAACCTCGAGCAGTAAAGGCTACAGTTGCAGTTTGCTTCGCCCCTTGAAGACCACTTGTTTCTTTGAATTCTCCTTTTGGTGGGTGGGTGATTTGAGTCTTGAAGTCCTCAACCTCCCCTGAAAAGGCCATTCCTGTCGGACTCTCAATTTGAGCAGCATCCTTAGCAATTCGTAACCGTACTCCTAGTTCGTTGACACTAGGATCGATATAGGTTTTGCTCTTGGTGAATCTTAGGGTAACGGCTCCATCCTTAGTAATGGTTGCTAAATCAGAGCGTTCGTCTTCATCAAAGGTACCGTTTTGGTTAAAGTCAACCCAACCATAAATATTGGCTTGAGGCGCCCCGTCTGTATGAGCTTCAACAGTAATCGTATAATTCCCTGGTTTTGTACGATCCATCTTGATCAACTCATTGGTTTTTCCTTTGAGGTCATTCGGAAGCAATTGGTCGATGCCTTCATCAGCCGTTGTCGCTTTATCGTCACCAGTCCAATCAAGGGTATTGTTTTCATCCATATCAGGACTCAAGTGGCCGAGATAAGGTTGGTTTACTTTCTTACCGGTAATCCCATCCACAGTTGCAATTGAATGAACTGCCTTACCGTATGATTCAGGCGCATCTCCTTCATCAAGTGGGAAGAAACCAAGCATTGCTGATTGTTTACCTGAAGATGCGATATATAATCCAATTTCAGAAGCCCCCTTTGTCATAACAAGGGGAACAGCAAATTTACTAGCTGATACGTTTGGACCAAAGACACCCGTTCCAAGTCCAGCAGTTGTTAAATCAGCACTTTGAAAATACTTCCAGGCAACTGCTTTTTTGTCTGGTCCCGCTTGCGTGGAATCACGAAGTTGTTGTGTATTCCAATTTCGAATTTCAATTCCTTCAACCGGAACTGGTTTAAAATAACTAAAATTATTCGCTGGGTCAAAATAATAAGTAAGATCTTGTGGGGCATAAGTTCTAGTTGACTTATCACCATTCTTATACCATTCACCAATGTGTTGCCATCCTTCTCCGTTGGTGGTGAACATAACCACCTCACCTGGGTTAGCGGACTCGCCATCTGCCATGACAACGGCTGGTCTGACTACTTTCCCGCGGAAAGTAGCGGAGACTTCAAACTGAACCCCAATATTACCGCCGTTCAAGTCGGAACTGATAGTTGTTTTTTTAGTACCAGTATTGATGCCTTCTGTTCGTACTTCTGTCCAGCGATTTTGAGCTTCAGCAATAACTTTGGCTTCCTCACCAGCAGCAAATGCAGCTTTGGTAGTCCTATCAGAACTCCCACTCACATAACCATTTCTAGCATTTGGATCATAGGTAGCTTTTTCAGCTTCTGTTGCTCCTCGTTCTTCAAGGCGTTTTTTGTATATTTCTGTCGCTTGGAAGGGTTTCAAAGACTTGACTTTGATGGTAACCACATAGCCCGGCATAATTTCCTTGGTGTAGGTCGCGCCGACTTGAAGTGCAAGTTTGCCATCTGACGTTGTCGTTGTACCTGTCCAGTTAGCAGTATCCCCAAAGTCCAACCAAGAGATTTGACTAGCAAGGTCTGCGGCTTTTACATTTGTTGTAAAGCCTGGTTTTTCAACTTTCGGTGTAGAAGTTGCGTCTTCAACGTCTGCACCAATTCCAGTAGCTGTTGCAGTATCTGCACGGAAGGCAGTATTCTTATCAATCTCTTTACCATTACGAGGGTCGTTTTCCCCAGTATTCGCAATAGAGTTTGTAGCTTCAGCTGGTTTTGTATTTTCTGCAGGTTTTCCAGTTGTTGCTTCTGTCTTATCAGCAGTTGCTACTTTTTCTTCAGCTACAACTTTTTCTTTATTTTTTAGTTTAGCATTGACAGTTGTTACAAGCGATTGATAAGCTGCATCTAGTTCAGCTTGACTTGAAGCAGATGCAAGAACGTTCTGAGCGTTCGCAAGACTAGCTTTAAGAATTTCGACGCTCTCGTCTGTCTTGTTGCTGTACTTACCATTTGCCAAGTTCCCTTCAATCTCAGCAACGTAAGCTGACAACGTTTCAGTCTTAAGCTCAGGTTTCACTTCAGTAGAAACTGCAGGGGCTGCTTCAGCTTGGTAAGTTACTTCTTTAGCTGTTGTAGTTTCTTTAGCTGTTGTTGCTTCAGTCGCAACTGGAGTTTCAGCTTTAGCGACTTCTGTCGTTGCTGCAACACCATCAGCTTGTTTTTCTTCCGTCACTTCATCGGCACCGACACCTGTGGCAGTTCCGAGCATTACTAACGTTCCTAATAGGACCGAGCAAACTCCTACATGAAGTTTACGGATCGAGAATCGACTAATTCGGTCGTTAAACAAATCATTTTTCACGATTTTTCCTCCAATACCCTTTAGGGAGTGTATATATTGTTATATTTTATGCATTGTTTTTCAAAAACCCTAAACATGCAACGTCTTATTTTAGCACTATTATACTTAAAATCAAAGCATAATGCTCATCATTTTGAGACATAAAAATAAGTTAACTTAATTTCAATTTATTGCAATTTTTCAGAAAAATTACATATAATTTTAAGTGCCTAAACATGCCAAAAGAGGGGTGAGCCCCTCTTTTAACTAAATAAGATTATTCACTTGTTTCCACAGTTTCTACTTGGACATCCACTTGCTCTTCCTCTTGTGAATCTGCAAGAAGTGACTCTTCATTAACTGCTAGTGGTTCAATGTTACGGTAGCGAGCCATACCAGTACCAGCTGGGATAATCTTACCGATGATAACATTTTCCTTGAGACCAAGGAGATGGTCTTTCTTACCACGGATAGCTGCATCTGTAAGGACACGAGTTGTTTCCTGGAAGGAAGCAGCTGACAAGAAACTATTTGTTTCAAGTGAGGCTTTAGTGATTCCCATAAGGACTGGACGACCAGTTGCTGGAACACCACCTGCGATAAGAACATCTTTGTTGGCATCTGTAAAGTCGTTGATATCCATGAGAGTACCCATGAGAAGGTCTGTATCTCCTGGATCCATGACGCGGACTTTACGGATCATTTGACGAACCATTACCTCGATGTGTTTGTCTCCGATTTCTACCCCTTGGCTACGGTAAACTTTTTGCACTTCACCAAGTAGGTAGGTTTCAACTGACAAGACATCACGTACAGCAAGGAGACGTTTTGGTTGGATTGAACCTTCTGTCAATGCTGCACCACGAGAGACTTGGTCTCCAACCTGGACACGCATACGGGCTGTAAATGGTACCACGTATTCGCCTTCGCCAGTTTCGCCTTTAACGAAGACTTTCTTAGTACGAGTTGAAGCATCTTCTTCGATTGCTGTAACTTCCCCTTTGACTTCTGTGATGACCGCTTCCCCTTTAGGATTGCGGGCTTCAAAGATTTCTTGGACACGAGGAAGACCTTGAGTGATATCGGTATTTGAGGCAACCCCACCCGTGTGGAAGGTACGCATTGTAAGCTGTGTACCAGGTTCCCCGATAGATTGGGCAGCGATTGTACCAACTGCTTCACCGACTTCAACCGCATCACCAGTCGCCAAGTTGATACCGTAACAATGACGGCAGACACCATGACGAGTGTTACATGTAAATACTGAGCGGATGGTTACTTCTTCAACACCGGCATTAACAATTTCACGGGCCTTATCTTCTGTGATCAATTCATTTGGACCAATGATAACTGCGCCAGTTTCTGGGTGCTTAACAGTTTTCTTAGTGTAACGACCATTGAGACGTTCTTCAAGAGACTCAATCATCTCTTTACCTTCAGTAATAGAACGGATCAAGAGACCACGGTCAGTTCCACAGTCATCCTCACGGATGATAACGTCTTGGGCAACGTCAACCAAACGACGAGTCAAGTAACCTGAGTCGGCTGTCTTAAGGGCCGTATCGGTCATACCTTTACGGGCACCGTGAGTTGAGAAGAACATTTCAAGTACTGACAAACCTTCGCGGAAGTTTGAAAGGATTGGCAATTCCATGATACGTCCGTTCGGAGCAGCCATCAGACCACGCATACCGGCAAGCTGTGAGAAGTTTGAGATGTTACCACGGGCTCCAGAATCCATCATCATAACGATTGGGTTCTTAGGATCTTGGTTGGCAACCAAACGTTTCTCGAGTTTTTCACGGGCAGCACGCCATTCAGCTGTAACAGCATTGTAGCGTTCGTCATCTGTGATCATACCACGACGGAATTGTTTTGTGATTTGTTCTACACGTTTGTGTGATTCTTCGATGATTTCAGCCTTGTCTTCAACAACTGGAATATCAGCAATACCCACTGTCAAACCTGCAAGAGTTGAATGGTGGTAACCGAGGTTCTTCATACGGTCAAGTAGGGCAGATGTTTCTGTCGTACGGAAACGTTTGAAGATTTCAGCGATGATATTTCCAAGGTTTTTCTTCTTGAATGGTGGGTTGAGTTCAAGTCCTTCAATAGCTTCCTTGATATTTCCACCTAATGGCAAGAAGTACTTAGTCGGAACACCTTCTGTCAAGTTGGCGTTTGTTGGCTCTTGCAAGTAAGGCAGTCCTTCTGGCATGATATCGTTGAAGAGGATTTTACCAACAGTTGTAAGCAAGATTTTGTGTTTTTGCTCTTCTGTCCATGGTTTGTTAAGGCTATCTGTTGCGATACCAACACGTGAGTGGAGGTGAACATAACCATTACGGTAAGCCATGACAGCTTCGTCACGATCTTTGAAGACCATACCTTCGCCTTCACGACCAGCTTCTTCCATAGTCAAGTAGTAGTTACCCAAAACCATGTCCTGAGATGGAGTAACAACTGGTTTACCATCTTTAGGGTTCAAAATGTGCTCAGCAGCAAGCATCAAGATACGAGCTTCTGCTTGGGCTTCTTCTGAAAGAGGTACGTGGATGGCCATTTGGTCACCGTCAAAGTCGGCATTGTAGGCTTCACAGACAAGCGGGTGCAAGCGAAGGGCTTTACCGTCAATCAAGACAGGTTCAAAGGCTTGGATACCCAAACGGTGAAGGGTAGGTGCGCGGTTCAAAAGTACTGGGTGTTCTTTGATAACTTCTTCCAAGATATCCCAGATACGTTCATCTCCACGTTCTACCAATCGTTTAGCCGCTTTAACGTTTTGAACGATATCGCGCGCAACGATTTCACGCATAACGAATGGTTTAAAGAGCTCGATTGCCATTTCACGTGGCACACCACATTGGTACATCTTAAGAGTTGGACCAACGGCAATAACAGAACGTCCTGAGAAGTCAACACGTTTACCGAGCAAGTTTTGACGGAAGCGTCCTTGTTTCCCTTTGAGCATGTGGCTCAATGATTTCAGTGGACGGCTACCTGGCCCTGTGATAGGACGACCACGACGGCCATTGTCAATCAAAGCGTCAACCGCTTCTTGAAGCATACGCTTCTCATTTTGAACGATGATACCTGGCGCGTTCAACTCAAGCAAACGAGCCAAACGATTGTTACGGTTAATAACACGACGGTAAAGGTCGTTCAAGTCAGATGAGGCAAAACGGCCACCATCCAACTGCAACATTGGACGAAGATCTGGTGGAATAACTGGAAGGATGTTAAGAACCATCCATTCAGGCTTGTTTCCAGACTTGTGGAAAGCATCCAAAACATCTAAACGACGGATAGCTTTCACACGTTTTTGTCCAGTAGCTGTTTTTAACTCTTCTTTGAGTTCAGCAATTTCTTTTTCAAGATCTACTTGTTTCAAGAGGTCTTGGATAGCTTCGGCACCCATTTTGGCAACGAATGAACCATGACCAAACTCACGCAAGCGCTCACGGTATTCACGCTCTGTCATGATAGACTTGTGCTCAAGTGGTGTATCTTTTGGATCAATCACCACGTAAGCAGCAAAGTAGATAACTTCCTCGAGGGCACGAGGACTCATGTCAAGGGTCAAGCCCATACGGCTTGGAATCCCCTTGAAATACCAGATATGAGATACAGGAGCTTTTAACTCGATGTGTCCCATACGTTCACGACGAACTTTTGTACGCGTTACTTCAACACCACAACGGTCACAAACAATCCCTCTGTAACGAATGCGTTTGTATTTACCACAAGCACATTCCCAGTCTTTTGTAGGACCAAAGATCACTTCGTCAAAGAGTCCTTCACGTTCTGGTTTCAACGTACGGTAATTGATTGTTTCAGGTTTTTTGACTTCTCCATAAGACCATGAACGGACTTTGCTTGGAGAAGCTAGTGTGATTTGCATACTTTTAAAACGATTTACATCAACCACTATTTCTTCCCTTTCTATTATAAGTGAACTGCTTATTCTTGTTCAGCAGCTTCTTCTGTTGCTTCCGCCTTTGCATTTTCTTCTGCTTCAAAGGCTGCTTTAGCCTCTTGAGCTGCTCTTTCGCGGGCTTTTTCAAGGTCATCTACGTGGATGACATCTTCGTCCATTCCTTCATCAAGGTCACGAAGTTCCACTTCTTGATCGTCTTCGTCAAGGACACGCATATCAAGACCAAGAGATTGCAATTCTTTTACAAGAACTCGGAATGATTCTGGAACACCTGGTTTTGGAATTGGTTTTCCTTTTGTAATAGCTTCATATGCTTTCAAACGTCCGTTGATATCGTCAGACTTGTAAGTCAAGATTTCTTGAAGGACATTTGACGCACCGTAGGCTTCAAGCGCCCAAACCTCCATCTCACCGAAACGTTGTCCACCAAACTGAGCTTTACCTCCGAGTGGTTGTTGTGTAACGGTTGAGTATGGTCCGACTGAACGAGCGTGCAATTTATCATCAACCATATGGTGAAGTTTGATCATGTACATGACACCAACTGACACACGGTTATCAAATGGTTCACCAGTACGCCCATCGTAAAGAATCGTCTTAGCATCGCTATCCATACCTGCTTCTTTGACAGTGTCCCAAAGATCTTCAGAACTTGCTCCGTCAAAGACTGGTGTTGCGATGTGGATACCAAGAGTACGAGCCGCCATACCAAGGTGAAGCTCCATAACCTGACCGATATTCATACGTGATGGCACCCCAAGTGGGTTCAACATGATATCGACTGGAGTTCCATCCGGAAGGTAAGGCATGTCTTCTACAGGAACGATACGAGAGACAACCCCTTTGTTTCCGTGACGTCCGGCCATCTTATCTCCGACCTTAATCTTACGTTTTTGTGCGATGTATACGCGAACCAGCATGTTGACACCAGATTGCAATTCATCACCGTTTGCACGTGTAAAGATTTTAACATCACGAACGACACCATCGGCACCGTGTGGTACACGAAGGGAAGTGTCACGAACTTCACGAGATTTGTCACCGAAGATAGCGTGCAAGAGACGCTCTTCAGCAGAAAGATCTTTTTCACCCTTAGGTGTTACTTTACCTACAAGAATATCCCCTTCTTTAACCTCAGCACCGATACGGATGATACCCATTTCGTCGAGATCTTTAAGGGCATCTTCACCAACGTTTGGAATTTCACGAGTGATTTCTTCAGGCCCAAGCTTTGTATCGCGAGTTTCTGATTCGTATTCTTCAAGGTGAACAGATGTGTAAACATCGTCTTTCACCAAGCGTTCGCTCATGATAACGGCATCCTCGAAGTTGTAACCTTCCCATGTCATGTAGGCAACGATTGGGTTTTGTCCAAGCGCCATTTCACCTTTCTCCATAGAAGGTCCATCAGCGATAAAGTCACCTTTTTCGATAACATCGCCAACTCGAACAAGGGTACGTTGGTTATAAGCAGTACCTGAGTTTGAACGACGGAATTTTTGGATGTGGTAAACATCAAGGGAACCATCTTCACGGCGAACTTCTACTTTGTCCGCATCCGCATAGGTAACCTTACCACCATGTTGTGCAATAACTGCCGCTCCTGAGTCATGGGCTGCTTGGTATTCCATACCAGTACCAACGAAAGGCGCTTTAGGATCGATCAACGGAACAGCCTGACGTTGCATGTTGGCTCCCATGAGGGCACGGTTGGAGTCATCGTTTTCCAAGAAAGGAATACATGCTGTCGCAACGGCAACTACCTGCTTAGGAGAAACGTCCATATAGTCAACGCTTGATGCTGGATATTCTTGGTTAACCCCTTGGTGACGTCCCATGACAACTTTTTCAGCAAAAGTTCCATCTGCGTTCAATTTAGAGTTAGCCTGCGCTACTGTGAACTCATCTTCTTCATCGGCTGTCAACCAAACGATTTCGTTGGTAACTTTACCAGTTGCACGGTCAACCTTGCGGTATGGAGTTTGAATGAAACCATACTTGTTGAGGTGTCCGTATGAAGACAAGTTATTGATCAAACCGATGTTTGGTCCTTCAGGCGTTTCGATTGGACACATACGTCCATAGTGAGTGTAGTGCACGTCACGCACTTCATATCCAGCGCGGTCACGTGTCAAACCACCAGGCCCTAAGGCAGACAAACGACGTTTGTGAGACAGCTCAGAAAGTGGGTTGTGTTGGTCCATGAACTGTGACAATTGTGAAGAACCAAAGAATTCTTTAATCGCCGCAGTCACTGGACGGATGTTAATGATTTGTTGAGGTGTCAATACTTCGTTATCTTGAACAGACATACGTTCACGAACATTACGTTCCATACGTGAAAGTCCAAGACGTACTTGGTTGGCAAGCAATTCACCAACGGCACGAATACGACGGTTTCCGAGGTGGTCGATATCATCGACACGACCGATACCTTCAGCCAAGTTGAGGAAGTAGCTCATCTCAGCGAGGATATCTGCAGGAGTAATCGTGCGAACTTTATCCTCTGGATTTGCATTGCCGATGATTGTTACAACACGGTCTGGATCAGTTGGTGCCACAACCTTGAATTTTTGAAGAACAACTGGTTCTGTCAAAACAGCTGAGTCATTTGGAGTGTAGACAATCTTGTTCAAATCACCATCCAAGTGACTTTCGATACTTTCGATGACATCGCGAGTCATTACAGTACCTTTTTCAACCAAGATTTCACCGGTTTCAGGGTCCACCAATGGTTCAGCAATTGTTTGGTTGAGCAAACGAGTTTTAATATTTAATTTCTTGTTAATCTTGTAGCGTCCAACAGCTGCCAAGTCATAACGACGTGGGTCGAAGAAACGAGCCACAAGCAAGGTACGTGAACTCTCAGCAGTTTTTGGTTCACCTGGACGAAGACGCTCATAAATTTCTTTCAAAGCTTCGTCTGTACGAGAGTCCATTGGGTTTTTATGGATATCTTTTTCAACAGTGTTGCGAACCAACTCGCTGTCACCAAAGATATCAAAGATTTCGTCATCGCCTGAGAAACCAAGTGCACGAACCAAAGTCGTAAATGGAATTTTACGTGTACGGTCGATACGAGTATAGGCGATGTCTTTTGAGTCACTTTCCAGTTCCAACCAAGCTCCACGGTTAGGGATAACAGTTGAACCGTAGCCCACTTTACCGTTTTTGTCTACTTTATCATTAAAGTAAACACCTGGAGAACGCACCAACTGTGATACGATAATACGTTCACCACCGTTGATGATGAAAGTACCCATCTCAGTCATGATTGGGAAATCTCCAAAGAAGACTTCTTGAGTTTTGATTTCGCCAGTTTCTTTGTTAATCAAGCGGAAAGTTACAAAGATTGGTGCTGAATAACTTGCATCATGGATGCGAGCTTCTTCAAGCGTATATTTAGGTTCTTTGATTTCGTAGCCAACAAATTCCAACTCCATTGTTTCTGTGAAGTTTGAAATTGGCAATACATCTTCAAACACTTCCTTCAGACCATGGTCTAGGAAATCTTTAAATGAATCAGTTTGAATTTCAATCAAATTTGGTAAGTCAAGAACTTCTTTAATTCTTGAAAAACTACGACGGGTACGATGTTTCCCGTATTGAACGTCATGTCCTGCCAAGATGATTCTCCTTTGTAAATAAAGTTCCAAGCTTAGTCGTCTAAGCTAATAATTATCGTTTAATGGTTCTAAAACCCCTATCAACTTATCCCCCTTGACTAATTTTTCAGAATCTTTAAATCTCTGTTACAGATGCAAAAAATACCGAAAAAAAGCACAAAAAGAGCAGTTAAATCCGACTTTTTTCAGGAGATTTAACTGCTGTGAGCCTTGTCCGGACAATATTTCAGACAAAACCTACGACAAATGATTACTCATATTATACCCGATTTTCTCTAATTTTTCAAGTCCTTTGAAGGATTTTTCTTGCTTTAGTATAGTTATAGCTTGTTTTCAGAAAAGGTAATTTTCTAGACAAGTAGTTGTTGAATAAATAAGACAGGTTCTATTCATTAACCTATCAACCAACTCTTTAGTTTGTAAGTTGGCATCTTGTATACTGAAAAAGAAACAATACTAATCAATTCAACTTACTTGACAAAAGCGTTGCTTAGTGGTTTAATATACCCCATAAGGGTATATCGGAGGTGCCTATGTTTCATTTATTTACAAAAATTGATAGTATTTCTACCAGCGAATTGGAAGCTAAACTCAAGGAACCAATTCAACTACTGGATGTGCGGACGCCTACGGAATTCCGTAGAGGCCATATCAAAAACGCCAAGAATGTTCCTCTAACCGAAATCGGAGCTTACACACCTGCGACAAATGAAACACTTTATGTCATTTGCCATTCCGGTGTTCGAAGCAAGATGGCTGCTAAAAAGCTAAAGAAAAAAGGCTATGATGTTATCAACGTCCGAGGTGGTATGAGCGCTTGGACAGGCAAGATCATATAGAACAAGAGGGAGAAAATTAATGAAAATTATCATTATTGGAGGAGTTGCAGGCGGTATGTCTGCAGCAACCCGTCTCAGACGTCTCTTAGAAGACGCTGAAATCACTATTTTTGAGAAAGGTCCCTTTGTTTCCTTTGCAAACTGCGGACTTCCTTACTATGTTTCAGGAGAAATTGCAAACCGTGATAGTTTATTAGTCCAAACCCCTGAAAGTCTCAAGGCACGGTTTAATCTGGATGTACGACCTTTCCATGAGGTCATCAGCATTTCCCCAGCAGAGCATACTGTGACTGTCCGCCATGATGGACAGGAATTCACAGAAAGCTACGATAAGTTGATTCTCTCCCCAGGAGCTAAGCCATTTGTTCCTGCCATTGATGGCTTGGCAGAAGCTAAGAATGCTTACACGCTCCGCAATGTTCCCGATCTTGACGAGATTATGGCTGCCTTGGACAATCATCCAAAAGAAGCTGTCGTTATCGGTGCAGGCTTTATCGGGCTTGAAATGGCTGAAAACCTGGCGAAACGTGGATTACAAGTTACCATCGTTGAGAAAGCACCCCATGTCTTGCCATCATTAGATCAAGAAATGGCAGCCTTTGTCCAAGCAGAATTGGTTAAAAACAGCGTCCGCGTTATCACTTCTCAGTCTGCGACTCGATTTAAAGACCAAGGAAAAGTCATCGTTCTTGAAAACGGTCAGAAGATAACTTCTGACCTCACCATCCTTTCTGTCGGTGTTGAACCTGAAAATAGTCTGGCTAAAGCTGCGGGGATTGAACTGGGACTTCGTGGCGGGATCCTGGTCGATGAACATTACGAAACCAGTCAAAAAGATATTTTTGCAGTTGGGGATGCCATCGTCGTCAAGCAAGAGATTACGGGCCAAGACGCTCTCATCTCACTCGCTTCTCCTGCCAATCGTCAAGGACGCCAAGTGGCGGACGTCATCGCAGGACTTGGTCGTACAAACAAAGGCAGTATCGGCACTGCGATCGTTCGTGCCTTTAATATGACAGCTGCTTCGACTGGTCTTAGCGAGCGTATCCTTACCATGAATCAACTTCCTTACAAGGCACTTCATGTCAGCGGGAAAGATCATGCTGGTTATTATCCAGGAGCTACTGATATTACCTTGAAACTCCTCTTCGACACAACCAGTGGAAAAATATACGGTGCCCAAGGAGTTGGGAAGAAAGGTGTTGACAAGCGAATCGATATCCTAGCAACTGCTATTAAAGCAAATCTCACTGTCTTTGATTTGCCAGAGTTAGAGTTTTCCTATGCACCGCCATTTGGCTCTGCCAAGGATCCGGTCAATATGCTGGGTTACGCCGCTATGAACCTCATCGAAGGTCTCAGTGACAATATCCAGTGGTACCAACTAGAAGATGAACTGGCTAAGGGCAAAAAGTTCCTAGATGTACGAACAAGTGGCGAATTCCAAAGTGGTCGACTTAAGGTTGACACCATCCACATCCCCCTAAACGAACTACGGGAACGCTTGGATGAACTAGACAAGAACCAAGCCTACATCGTTAGCTGCCACAGTGGTTTACGCAGCTATATCGCAGAGCGTATCCTCAAGCAAGCAGGATTTACCGTCCAAAACCTTGACGGCGCTTATTCACTATACAAAATGGCGAATCCAGAAGGAGTAGAATATGCTAACTAATATCAGCATGGCTGACTTTTATGAAAAATATCAACATGAACATCTAGATCTTATCGATGTCCGTGAAGTACATGAATTCCAAGCAGGACATGCACCAGGTGCCAAAAATCTTCCGTTAAGTACCTTGGAGCAAGGCTACAAAGAACTCAAACCTGACCATGAATACCATGTCATCTGTCAAGGAGGTGTACGTTCTGCCTCTGCCTGTCAATTTCTCAGCGCCCAAGGCCTCACCGTTACCAATGTAGAAGGTGGCATGAATGCCTGGCCAGGTGATATTTAATAAATAAAATTCAAAAAGAGCAATTGGTCTAATTTCAAGAAAACCAACTGCTCTTTTAATCATTTGTTCACTATTTAAGAGAAACGTATGTTTTTTATTACTTGCGTTTAATCAAGTATTTAACCGCCTTTTCCAATCTTTCCTTCTGTGCTTGAGGATCCTCTAAAGGGTCGTTAATACAAGATGTTAAATTCTCCGTTATCATCAGTTCAATAATACGATCAACACTGGATCGCACTGCTGTTAATTGAGTAATGATATCGACACAATCACGCTCTTCCTCCATCATTTTTTGAATACCTCGCAATTGACCCTCTGAGCGTTTGAGGCGTGTAATGTATTTTGAATTTGTCATATCTTTATCCTTAAACGATTTTTCTACATTATATCTCTAATACAGACCTTTGTCAAAAGGAGCACTTATCTTAAAGGTAAAGACTTCTAGTTCCCCACTCTAACTCGCGTAACGATACCGTCTTTGTCAGTCATGCTTAATTCTGAGGATGAAAACCACTGAGTTACCGCTTCGCTACTTTTAGATTGAGCAAATACTTTTAATAATTCCTCTTTGTTCTCAATTTCAGCCACATAGTAGGCTAGGGCTTTGAAGGATTTTTCTTACTTGAGTATAGTTGTGGCTTGTTTTCAGAAAAGGTGGTTTTCATAATTTCATCTTTTCTTTACTTTTTATTTCAAAAATGCTAACTGATAATACGATGAGTAATTCTTCAAAAATTGTAAGAGATATTTTTTAAAGGCAACTCAAAACTATATAATAATCAGTCACAAACTAAAGAAATTACTTTTTTATGATAGAATACTAGTTGGAGGACTTTATGAAATGAAACGAATTCTAACAAACTTGATAGAGCAACGAATGTATTACTTATCTTGTTTACTCGGAGCCTATCTTCTGATGATTTTGATCGAATTGTTAACTTCAACACCACACGATGTATTTCTCGCCTTAGCTCCCGTGTCAGCTTTAATAATAGGAACTTTTTTTATAGTTGGGTCCGCTTTGATTCTTTTTGCTAAAAAATTTCCTGCATTAAGTATTTTCAAAATCAATACTTTATTATTAAACATTGTATTATTTATTGCTATCTATAAGAGCATGTCCTTTTTCTTATCCCTAGGTTTGCTATTATTGACATTAATATTATATATAGGCAGTTTTTTAAGAAAAGAAAAACTTTCTTTTTCATATCTGCTCGTCATTTTATTCACAACACCTCGTCTCTTGACATTGGCCAGTTCAAACTTCCAAGATACTGCACTTGAGTTTCATGCTTTCAATCTGGCAGACACTCGATTTAACATCATTATTTGGCCTGTTATCTTTGCTGGTTTGCTTTCGGGAGCTACCCTTCTTTTAATTCACAACTCTCCGCTTAAGCAATACTTAGAGCGCTACAAAAAATTACTAACCTATGGTGTATTTTCTATAGTTGCTCTCTATATAGTCTATCTCTCAGTTGTTTTTGTCTATAAGGTAAAAACCTTTGATGGTTCCACCTTTGATATTGGTCTATTCTCACAGATGTTTCATCGGATGAGTACTGACTTGACAGCCATCACAACACTCGAACGTGATCGAGTATTATCTCACTTTGCAGTTCACATCTCACCCATTTTCTATCTGATGTTACCTTTCTACAAGCTTTTCCCGCATGTTGAAACTTTAGAAGTGCTACAAATTTGGGTTGTGTTCTCTGCAGTTATTCCTTTAAAATTGCTTCTCTCCAAATTGAATCTATCGAAATTGGCAAACATTTTGACAATTCTTTGGTTCGTACTTTTACCTGTATTAACTACTGCAGGAGGTTATCACCTGCATGAAAATTGTTTCTTGGTTCCTTTGATATTTTGGGTATTCTATTTCATAGTAAATGAGAAGAAGTGGGGTATTCTAATATCCACTATCCTACTACTTTTGGTCAAAGAAGATGCTTTTATCTATGTTATTAGCATTGGTATGTATTTCTTATCACAAAAACGCTTCTTTCTAACCACTAAGACAAGGAAATGGATTGTTTTTTCAGAATTTGTTTTACCAGTTCTCTACTTTGGATTTTCAATGTATCTTTTAAAGACTTATGGAGAAGGAGGGTTAATTTCTCGATATGATGCGTTCTTAATGAGTAACGAGAGCGGGATTTCTAGTGTGTTAAAAAATTTGCTTCTTCACCCGACTTTCGCTATCAGCCATCTGTTTATGGCTAAAAAGTTAGGATATTTATTCTTAACCCTTGCCCCTTTATGTTTCTTACCTTTAATTCAAAGAAACTGGTCAACTTACTTCCTTAGCCTACCATTGATTGTCATAAATCTATTGTCAGATTGGCCTTATCAACATGACATCGGATTTCAATATAGCTACGGTACTAGCGCTTTACTCTTTATTATGGCTTTACTAGCTTTGGAAGATTTAAAATTGCACAAACTCATTAACGAAAAAATTGTGATTTCATTTATTTTTGTTGGCATGATTTTTTCTGGTACTATTCTTCATCGCCTTACTCAAAGTTGGTCTTTCAACATTGGCTATTATCAACAAAATAAAGAGAAATTTGAAGCAATCAAATATGGCCTAGAAATTCTACCAGAAGATGCCTCAATCGTTGCAGAAGGAGGCTATACACCTGCACTTAGAAAACATCGGGCCCTATACGATATTTTCTACCACAACCAACGAAAAGCCGACCCATCAATTGATTATGTCGTAATTCCACGTGAACAAAAAGGGAAGAACGATGTCTATGATCCTTTAATTACTAGCTATGAAACACTAGGATATAAAGAAAGTAAGTACGCAACAAAAGAACTTTTCATTCTCGAAAAACCTGAATAAAAAAAGAGCGGTTCAAACTACTTTTAAAGTAGATTGAACCGCTCTTTTCTAATTTCTTACTCTAATTCGAGTCACAATGCCATCACCATCAGTTATCCTAAATCCTGCAGAAGAAAGCCACTGTGTTATCGCCTGATTGCTTTGTGACTGAGCAAACACCTTTAACAACTCCTCTTTGTTCTTAACTTCAACGACATAGTAGGCTAGCCCCACCATTCCTTGCTCACGAGGAGCTAAGTTTTTACCTCCCCATTCGTTAACTGCTAGATGATGATGGTAATCCCCTGATGCAATCCAACTAGCGTGTGGTATCGTGAATTTATCTTCAAGACCGAGAGCAGATTGATAGAAAGAGCTAGCTTCTCGGCTGTTTTTAACAGATAGGTGAACATGACCCATGCGAGTGCCACTTGCGATTGCAAAAGGCTCTATTTCTTTTCCTAGTTCGTAGATATCTTGTGCAGACAGCTCTTCTGTCACACCGATAATTCGTCCATCCTCACGAATATCCCACTCGGTCACAGGCTTGTCTCTATAGAGTTCTATGCCATTACCCTCCAGGTCTTCTAGATAGACAGCTTCACTATAGCCATGATCAGCTCCACCAACTAATGGAATCTTTAAGTCTAACAAGTGTTTAAAAACATTAGCCAAATCTTCACGACTCGGCAAAAGAAGGGCCATATGATAAAGACCACAACTTTGCTTAGGATTGCTAATGTCATCTGTCTTAATTAGCCGAACTAGCGGTTTCCCACCGGCACCTAAAAGAACTTGATTTTCCGATTGAATCAAAATCTCCAACCCAAGCAACTGATGATAAAATGCTGTCTGACTTTCTAAGTCCTTGACATTTAAAGCTACTTCAGCCAAATGAATGCGACTATTATACTCGTAAACCATAGAAAACCTCTCCTTGTTGTAACTATTTTTATTACACCTATTATACTCCCTTCTCAGCCAATGTCAATCCAGATGCTTATAGATGAAAAAACAAGAACAATCCTCCCCATGTAGGAAGGATTGTTTCGCTTTAATGAGCCAACATTTCTTGGGCGATTTCTTGACCAGATAAATTCTCTGGATAGTAGGTTGGCCAGTTGTCCATCTCTTCAAAGAGGGCTTCTTGGCTAGTTCCTCCAAAGAAAATATGGAAGTGCCCAGTCTTAACTGGCGCGATATTGTGGTCACTGAATTGAACATACTTAAATTGTCCAGCATCCGCATCTGTCGCTTCAAAGAGATAACGAACTCCTCGATTCCCTTTCTTATAGGTCAAGATTTTCTTGCCGACATACTTGTATGTATATTTTTTACTTTGGTCACCTTGAATGAATTCCATGGTGTTATCCGTGATATTAATCTTAGATACATCGGTTTGATAGCCTTTTTGATAGTAGGCTTTGTATTCATCCTTAGTCATTTTGCCAGTCAATTTAGCCTTGTAGTCAAAGACTTGATCTAGAGTACCATTTTCGAGGAAAGGAAAAACAGACTGCCAGTTGCCAGCATAGTCACTCAAGGTACGGTCCTTAACATCTGCATCCTCAAAGTAACCATTTTGAACGGTTTTAGTTTCCTCTGCTTTTTCTGGTTCAATTTCTGCCCCTGCCTGGTCAGTTGTTTGCTTGAGAGCTTTGAGATTTTTCTCCATAACAGAGATATAGTTCTCTCCCGCCTTCATATCCTCTTCGGTTAAACTTTCAAGAGGATTTAGAACGTCTAACTTCACTCCTGTTTCTTTTGAAAGAGTATTGGCTAGAGCTTGAGAGGCATTTTCTTCAAAGTAGATATAAGAAATCTTGTTTTTCTTGATATATTCGGTCAATTCTGCCAAGCGACTTGCTGACGGCTCCGCATCTGGCGATAGTCCTGAAATAGAAACTTGATTGAGTCCGTAGTCCAATGCTAGATAACGAAAGGCCGCGTGTTGAGTCACAAAACTCTTTTGTTTTGCACTAGAAAGTCCTTCAGTATAAGCCTTGTCCAAAGCTTGTAGTTTTTCGATATAAGCTGCTGCATTTTGTTCAAAAGTCGCCTTCTTATCTGGATAGTCAGCTGAAAGACTATCACGGATATGTTCTACAAGTTTGATTGCACGCGCAGGAGACAACCATACATGAGGGTCATACTCGTGATGATGACCTTCTTCACCGTGGTCATGGTCTTCCTCCTCTTCACCTCCTGGAAGAAGCAACATATCTCCAGTAGCCTTGATTGTTTTTACTTTTTTCGCATCTAGTGAATCTAAAAGCTTGGGAACCCAAGTTTCCATATTTTCATTCTCATAAACAAAGGCATCAGCATCTTGAATTTTAGCGACCGCCTTAGGTGATGGTTCATAGTCATGTGGCTCTGTTCCAGCCCCGATTAAGAGTTCGACATTGGCTGTGTCCCCTGCTACTTGCTTGGTAAATTCGTAGACAGGATAGAAAGTTGTAACGATATTTAATTTCCCGTCTGCTTGTTTTTGATTGGAACAAGCGACTAAGAATAGTGTCACAAGGCTTGCCAAAAGTAGGCCTAGTTTTTTCATGTACTTCTCCTATTTGATAAAACGTTTGAATAAGCTGACTAACAAGAAGACAACTACAAAGATAAGAGTGATACTTGCACTAGGAGGTGTCTCTGCATAATAGGAAATATAAAGTCCTGCCACCATGCCTAGAAAACCAATAGCGCTAGCAAGTATCATCACAGAACTAAAGTTTTTACCTAGACGCAAAGCAATACTTGCTGGTAGGACCATGATAGTCGATACCAAAAGCGCCCCCGCAGCTGGTATCATGAGGGCAATAGCCACACCAGTTACCATGTTAAAGAGAATAGACATGGTACGCACTGGAAGACCATCGACAAAAGCTGTATCCTCATCAAAAGTTAGAATATACATAGGTCTTAAAAAGAGGAAGGTCAGGATTAAAACAACCGCCGCAATGATAAAGAGTCCAATGACCTGCTCTTGACTAATGGTCACAATAGAACCAAAAAGGTATTGGTCCAGACTCATAGAGCTAGAGCTCTTACCCTTACTCATGACAATAAGTGAAACTGCAAGTCCTGTAGACATGAGAATAGCTGTCCCAATCTCCATAAAGCTTTTATAAACCGTACGTAGGTATTCAAGGAAGACCGCCGCAATCAAGACAATCACAATGGTTGAAATAGTCGGAGAAATCCCCAAAACCAAGCCAACGGCAACCCCTGAAAGGGAGACATGACTCAGAGTATCACTCATAAGACTTTGACGACGCAAGATAAGGAAGGTCCCCAGAACTGGCGAAAAGAGACTCATGGCAATAACTGCCAAAAAGGCTCGCTGCATAAAATCATAAGACAATAGATTAAGCATGCTCCACCTCCTGGTCACTTTCATGGACATTGAAGCAACGCCATGGGGAATCTTGGTCTCGGACCAGGTGAATATTACGATCTGCGTAGTCCTTAACTTCTTCAGGATCGTGAGTAATCATCAAAACAGCCTTGCCATGATGATGGGCACTGTGGTGCATGAGTTCGTAAAACTCATCCTTTGTACCCGCATCCATCCCTGTCGTCGGCTCATCCAAGATAAAGATATCAGGATCTGAAGCAAACATACGTGCGATAACAGCCCTTTGCTTTTGCCCACCAGAAAGGGAGCCAATGCGTTTATCCCGATGTTCCCACATACCAACAGAGTTTAAACTAGCCTTGATGTGTTCTTCATCGTGGGCATTCAAACGGCGGAACCAGCCTTTTCTTGGATAGCGACCGGATTTAACAAATTCATAAACAGTACTTGGAAAGCCCGCATTGAAACTAGCAATTTGTTGAGGAAGATAGGCAATTCTTAGTTTTTTACCATGAATATTTGTCTTTGAAATAGTTACTTTCCCAATTCGCGGTTGTAAAATTCCCAGACTAGCTTTGATAAGAGTAGTCTTCGCCGCTCCATTTTCTCCTGTCAGGGTGACAAACTCCCCACTATCAACACTGTAATTGATATGTTCAAGCACAGGTTCCTTGTCATAATAGAAGGATAAATCCTCTACTGTGATGTATCTCATTACTTGATTTCTCCTACTAAAGCAGTTAAAAACCGCTGGATGATTTCTTGTTCATCTGGTGTGAACTGAGTCGCGACCTGCTCATAAGTCGAGAGGGTGTGCTCATGATGATGATGGTGCTCTTCAGCAATTGGTCGAGCTAGGTCTGTCAACTGATAGAAAATGACACGAGCATCCTTGGGATCCTTAGATGTCTCCAACATCCCCTCTTTAATCAAAGATTTGATAGCCTTGGTAACAGCAGCCTGACTGACATTCAGACGACGTGCTAACTCCGAATTGGTCAATGATTCCTCTGATAAAAGCATAAGAATATGCTCCTGGGTATTAGTCAGAGCCACTTCGCTGGTGCAATGACCAATCAAAATTTCGTGCTGGTTTTCAGCTTTGAGGATAACTTCATTTAAAAAATGATCAATATCTTTTGCTAATTGTCTCATGAACTTCTCCTTTCCTAGTTATCTTTTTCTTAAAACAATATAGATCACCATAGATTCTTTACTGGTTAATTATATCATAAACCAAAAAAGAATCAAGAAAAAAGATGAAAACAATTTTTTATGTTTTCATTTTCTCGATCTCTTTTTACTTACCTTTATTCAAATGAAGAGGCCGCTACCACAATGTCCATTACCAAAAATCATCTATTACAAAGAGCCCAAACTAAGGTTCAGGCTCTGTTGCTATTATTGAAAATCTTTAATATTCCCATCGTAATTTGCCCAATCCTGGCTAAAGAAGCGGTCATTCATTTGGTAAATAGGTGCTGTTGTTGGATTGCTCAAAAAAGGATTTACAACCTTATCAAACGCCAACCAGCCTAACCAACCGATATGAATCGTATCCTTGACAAAATAAGGTTCATCACCGTTTTTTGAAAAATCAGCAATATTGGTGAAACCCTGACTCTCCAATTGGTAACGAATTTTTTCGACAGAGTGTTGATACATCTCCTCACTCAAACCTGTATAATCCATCCATTTTTTATTGACAGGTTGAAAGACAAAGAGCACATTGACCTTGGACTTGGCAAATTGATCGAGCACTAGCTGCAAATCATTGTACTCAGAAGACTTGAGAAAGTTGTAATTTTTTTGATAACCTTCCCACTTTTTCAAATCTTTCATTATCTGAGTATTGTAAAAATGGTTCTCCATTCCCAAATCATTATTGGTTGTATTTTCTTCACCCTCTTTTCGAGCGATTTTTTCCAATTCTTCATAAGAAAATTGGTCTGGGAGACTGCTCAAATATTTTTCAATATGATCTTTATACTCTGATCGACCTCGAATCAAGAATTGGCCAAAAAGAGCAGCTTGTTTTTCGTTGAACTCTGCAGAAGCTGTAATAATTGAATGATTAAAGTCCGACAATTGCTCGTTCTTAGCCAACTTCTCAACAATCCCCTTCATCGGTACGCTTGGATTCTGCTTCAAGAGTCTATTAGCCGCATGTTTGGCTCCTATATCTCCCGATTGATTTTCTAAAAAGGCTGTCAACTGATCGTTATTAAAGTAGTTTTGGAAGATGGCTGGCTCATAGTCATCCTCTGTAAACCACTGAGGGGAAATGACAAATACTGCCTGCTTTCCCTCGATTTCTGGCAAGATTTGCTGCATACCGAAATACTGGTTAAGCGAGGCCGCTCCTGCTTGTCCCAAAAAATAGGGTCGGTAGGGGC
Source organism: Streptococcus sp. CF8_St5-17 (assembly GCF_024295665.1). Classification (NCBI taxonomy): domain Bacteria; kingdom Bacillati; phylum Bacillota; class Bacilli; order Lactobacillales; family Streptococcaceae; genus Streptococcus; species Streptococcus sp. CF8_St5-17. Next base: position 10,557 of record NZ_JANCOU010000012.1, on the reverse strand, counting down.
GACTATATTTCTCCGCCAAGACCGCAGGATGCATGCTGTCGAAACGCATCCATTCACTTGATCCAAAGAAAGGGACAAAACGCATATCGGGATCTGTAAGGGCTCTTACTTTTTGACTTCTTTCCTTAAAGCTTTCTGCACTTATCGAAGCCGCAGAGTATTTCTCCTCCGTCAGATTATGGCTTCTTGTACTTGGATAAAAAAAGATCAATAGAAGAACCAACAATCCCGCTACAAAGATAGGCCCAAAGATTAGCCACAAGCGTTTAAGCATTCTTTAACTCCGTAATCCCTGCTACGATTTTATTAGCCGTATTCCAATCGTCACGACCAAATTCTGTAACCGGGACACGAATATCAAAGCGGTTTTCGATTTCCACAATCAATTCAACTGTTCCCATACTGTCCAAGACACCCGCATCAAAAAGATCCTCATCCATCATGTTAGAAACATCTTCCATAAACAATTCATCAATAATTTCAATAACTTCTGATTTGATATCCATTTTTTAATTCCTTTTATTTTTTAAACCATAAATCATTCAAAAATCCAGAAAAGATTAAGAATGAAGCCATTACGACATGGAAGGTTATCACCATGCCAAGCAACTGAGCCCAACGATTCTCAAGCAAGGGAGGTCGCCCTGCTTTCTTACGTTCCTTATTGAGCGTTTTTTTCTTTCGAACCCAGGCATCATTAATGACTAAGCCTAGTCCATGAAAGAGTCCGTAGGCAATGTAAAACCAAGTTATCCCATGCCAAAACCCCATAAGGAGCATGTTCAGGATATAGGCAATACTTGAAGTCACATTTCGATTCTTAAACAATTTCTTTCTGGTCATCAACATAACCATGCGCATAAAGACAAAGTCACGGAACCAGAAAGATAAACTCATGTGCCAACGATTCCAAAACTCCTTCAAATCCCTTGATAAAAAGGGTTTGTTAAAGTTGATCGGACTACGAATTCCCATCAGATTTGAAATTGCTAGAGCAAACATAGAGTAACCTGCAAAATCAAAGAAGAGCTCCAAACCAAATGTGTACATGATGGCCACTACATAATAGTTAAAGACGCCACCTGTCTGTAAAGCTAAATTCTTTAGCGGTGGTAATAAAATCTCGCCTAAAATATGAGCTAGGATAAATTTATACAGGAACCCCCACATGATAAACCGAACGGATTCAGCTAGCATATCCATCAACTCATCGCGCTCTGGTATCGTCTGATAATTTTCATTAAAACGTTTGAAACGATCAATAGGACCACTTGAAAATGTCGGCATAAAGAGAAGAAAACGCAAATACTCCCACATTTTCAAATCCTTAATGACTCCATCTCTCAGTTCGATGATGATTCCCACCGAACGAAAGGTCAAATAAGAGATTCCTACAAATCCCAGGAGAGATTGTGTTCCGTTAATGGCCGGTTGCACTTTCACAAAGATGATGGGAAGTAACGATAATAGACTTACTAGGTAGAAAATCCATTTGCCATCTCGAATTTTTCGATACTGCTTGTAAAAAAGAACCAGTACAATTTGCCAAATTAGATAGATTCCTAAGGCAGCTATTTGATTAGTCTTGCCACCCGTCAACATGGTAACGATAAAGAAGAGACTAACCAGTATTTCATACCAGGCAAAACGTTTTTTGAAAAAAAGACCGATAAAGATTGGCAAGGTAACAGTAATCACATACAAAAAGTACTGAGGATTCCCATACGGCTCAATATGAGGGAGCTGTTTCAGGAAATCCATCATCTATTGTTGACCTCGCTAATCAACCCTTTGATGTCGATTTTTCCATTTGGAGTTAGCGGCAATTCCTTTCTGTAAAGGAACTTAGACGGCATCATGTAAGACATCATAATATCTTCCAAGTCTTCCTTGATCGCTTTGGTAATATCAATCTCGCGCTCAAATTGTTCTTTGACTCCATCTTTTAAGATGACATAGGCCAAGAGATTTTGAACCTTGTGATCTTTGTTATAGCGTGGTACTGCAACAGCCGAGTCGATGTACTGAGATTTGTTTAAGTTTTGAGAAACATCCTCAAGTTCGATACGGTAACCATTAAACTTAATCTGGAAGTCCATCCGTCCACCATAGAGAAGGAGGCCTTCATCTGTCATGGTTCCGACATCTCCCGTATGATAGGCTGGAAGTCCCTCAAATTCGAAGAAGGCTTCTGCTGTTTTCTCTGGATTATTCATATAACCTTTTGAAACGGCTGGACCAGATACGATGATCTCCCCTTGCTCACCATTTGGCAATTTGTTGCCTGCCTCATCAATGATGAAGGTTGGAGAATCTTCTTTGGTGTAACCAATTGGCAGACGTTTCAAGGTAGCTAACATCTCATCTATGATAGCCACTGCCGACAACGCAACGGTTGCTTCCGTTGGTCCATAAGCATTGATGATGCGTGCATTTGGGAAACGCTCGCGCAATTTCTGAGCCGTTTTAACGGTCAACTCTTCCCCATCAAAGTAGAAATGGGTGATGCCTGGCATCTTTTCAGCATTGAAATCTTCAGACAGCATAGCCATATCTGCAAAAGATGGTGTCGAAGTCCAGATCGCAATTGGAAGAGAAAAGATGGTCGCAAAAAGTTGTTTGAAGTCTTGAGTGATAGCTGACGGAAGGGCAAAAAGCGTTCCTCCAAGAGCTAAGGTCGGTGCCCAATACATGACAGACAAGTCAAAAGAATAGGGTGGTTGCGCCAACATTTGCGGACGCTCTGGCGTTGCAAATTCCTTGTCCGTAATCATCCAGTTGGTAAAGCTGAGCAAGTTATCGTGCGAAATTTGCACCCCTTTTGGTTTCCCAGTTGTCCCTGAGGTAAAGATGATGTAGTAGTTATCATCCCCTTTGACTGGATGTTGCAATTCGTAGGCATGCTGAGCCGCATAAGCTTCATGCACTTGCTCCAAGGACATGATTGGAGCAGCTGGGTTTTCAATTGGAAACTCATTGATGGCAATAATCAGGCTTGGCTCAGCTACTTCAAGAATAGCAGACACGCGCTCCAAGGCAGAGTGGCTATCAATTGGGATATAGGCATGGCCAGATTTGGTCAAGGCCACAAAGGTTGCTAACATTTCATATTCTTGGCCACCAAAAACGACTACAGGAGATTTTTCAGGTAAATCTAGTTGATCGATTGTTGCAGCCAAACTATCTGAATCAGTCTTCAATTGGCCATAGGTATGTTCCTCACCAAGAACGTTATAGACTGGAAAGCTAGGCTGAGTGTGGGCGAAGTGCTCAATCGCTTCAATCATATCTTTTATCGGTTTATTAGACACAGTTCATTTTCTCCTTAAAGTTAAAATTCATTGTAGATAAAGCCACCCTGACCTTGACCAAGATAACTAAAGAAATAAAGCAAACCCAGTAAAACAATAAAATACAAGGCTGTCCGACCAAGAAAGAGGTAGAGTTCTTTTCTCTGTTTCATCAAGAAAAACCTTTCATTACTGTAATTTTCAACTAAAATAAAATCAATTTCTTGCTAACTTATTTTTCTGCTATTATACCACTTTATAAACTATTTTTTCAATTGTTTGCCGTCCATTTTCACTACATTTCAACAACATTAAATTGTTCCATATGATACCTTCTAATGATAGCTTAAATGCTTTTCAGTATAGATTATATTGGGAGCTACAATAAAGTAAGCTCTATACTACCTATAGAGGATTTCCCAACTATAAATATTATAGAGCCTTATCTTATGTCTCACTTTATCAGTGCAGTTCCCTTTATCTAGAGATTTTTATAATATGTAATCTTAAAATTCACTATAGATGAAATCTTGAATGTTCGAAAAATCGGTCACAAAACAGTAGATTACGATGCTTAAAATAACCGTGTAGAAAAACAAAGTCCACAATAGTAAACGATGTGTGTCAGTTAGTTTCATTTGCAAATTTGTAAAGTTCTTTTTCAACTTCCATCCATCCTTTCACCCCAACGTGCATCACGTCAAATAAAAAGTAATCTTCATACTCTTTATTTCCATAGTTTAGCACCGTTGCCCCATGAGCTTTTGCGACATCTTCTATTTTTTTATAAGTTTTCTCCCGCATCTCTCTTGAGACACCTGTATAATCATTCCATTTACCATTTACAGGAAAGATAATGACTTCAACTTCAATTCCCAATTCCTTAGCAACTGTCAAGAAGAGTTCCATATCTGAATACTCTGGTGACTCCAGGTAGCTCAAGTCTTTGTTAGAATCTTTCAACGAAGCATAGCGATCTCTCAAATAAGTATTGTAGTAGTTATTATCCACAGCATAATCATTGTTATCTGTTTTCTTTTTAACTTCTTCTACAAACTTCTTCGTCATCTCCTCCCAATCATAATCCGGCGTTTTATCCCCTAATGAAGGATAATCTGATTTGGCATGTTTTTCATAGAATTTTCGTTTAAGCTTAAAGGAATAAACGGCATTGTCAAGTTCCAACAGTTTTTTATCAATGATTGTCCCTTTTCCTTCTATAAAATAGCTTTTATACTTTTTATAGATATCATTTTGTTGTTTGTTTCCTTTGGTAATCTCAATAATGCGATTAATCAGTTTTTCTTTCGTTTCCTTACTGATTTTCTCGTTATCTAGCATGTGAAAAATATGTTCCTGAGAGGCCTTGTTTAAGAAGGCGTCTTGATGAGTCCCATCCTTTTCGAACCATTGAACAGACTCTACGATGGCTACTTTTCGCTTGCTCATAGCCCCCTCAATCGAGCTCAAGGTCGTAGCTTGAATGATATTTTGAGAATAACTGGTTCCTATCTGCATGATATTAAAATCATTATAGTTAAAGATTTTATTGGGATGGTAATCCTCATTTATTGTCGCAACTAACTCTGAGGAACCCATTAGAACTAGTGTGTTGGGAGTGATATTATTTGTTAGAATATCTCTACTTTTATACTTTTCATAAGAAGTGCTGTAGCGAATACTATTGTCCTCGACTTTATAATAGTCATCAATCTTCTTGACGTATGTCACATTTAAAATAGCAAGAGTCGCGATTACGAGCACAAGCGATAGTAAAAATGCTTTTAACTTAATCATCTTGTTTTGTCCAATCTCCTTGTTTTAGCAAATCTCTTTATCTACTTAGAATTGCCATCATTATCTTATAAGGTTCACCTGAAAAGATAAAGAAGCCAACCATAACTAAATTCATGGTCACAAACCAACTTATTAGCTTGTACCAAGTTTTATTTTTATGATTCTTATAAAAAGTGCTTTTCTTTTGATAAATTTCAAATCCAGACATCAGGATTCCATGGTAAAAACCATAAGCGATGTAGCTAACACTAATTCCATGCCAAAATCCCATAACCAACATATTGACCATATAAGCATAGGCTGCATTGTGTAATCTATTCTTAAACCATTTTTTTCTGATAACCTGCATCAAAACTCTTGAAAATACGAAATCTCTCAACCATGTTGACAAGGTGATGTGCCATCTAGTCCAGAAATCCTTGATATCAATACTCAAGAAAGGCTTATTGAAATTCATTGGTGTCTGAATACCCAAAATATTACTGCTCCCCACAGCCATTAAACTGTAACCCGCAAAGTCAAAGAACAGATAAAGGGTATACAGGTACATATATTTGATTGAATAAATGACTGTGCCAGTATTGCTTAAAGCAAATAGTATCTGGCAAACATAGGTTGATAAAATAACCTTGTAAAGAAGGCCTAGAACGATACGATACACACCGTCCCCTGCTAACTCCAAATACTCTTTTCGAGGCATAACCTCGTTTATCTCTTTTAAAAATCTCCTGCTACGATCGATTGGGCCAGAGCTAACTGTAGGGAAGAAGAGTAGAAACTGCAGATAATCTTTTACACTGATTTTTTCTTTGATTAAACCATCCGATATTTCCAGCATGATTTGGATAGTTTTAAAGGACATGTAAGAAATACCAATAAAAGACAACAAATGTAGCTGAGTTATGGCAAAGACTTTATTGACCACTAAAGGTAAAATGGATAATATAACTAGAGGTTTCAACCGTTTTGAATCCATTCTTTGTGCTATGAAAACTAGGAAATATTGGTAGACGATGAAAGCCAATAGATAAACAACCATAGCCTTACTCTTACCATAGATGGCTCCTGCAAATAAAATTGACAGACTTAAAATATAATAATCCTTACGCTTGCCAAAGTAGTTTAAAACAAAGCCAATCAGTAAAACTACAAACAATAGAAGGAAAAACTCATTCCCCTCAAAATAATTCATACCAGATGGACTCCTTTTCTCTTTTTCTCATCTCCTGATTTGTCATTTAGGATTAGTTCCTATCATATTATCAAGGATAGTTAACTTTATTCATTATATCATAATTTAAAAACTATATACTTCTATTATCCAATTTTCTAAAATAAAAAACCCAAACGACTCTTACTACTAAATCCCAATAACGAGACAAAATTATTTATACAATAAATAAAATTCAAGAGTAAAAAATTGACTTGACTCAGCTTTTTCTATCAAGTCTCCTAAATACATTCGTTATCCCTTTCATTTTCTCCTTCAAGCATAGCATAATTTAAAAAATGCTAGAGAACTAGCAAACACACGGCTCCACCTTTGGGCATTTTTATGCTAAAATAGTAGCTATGGATAAAATTATTAAAACAATATCAGAAAGTGGATCTTTTCGTGCTTATGTACTAGACAGCACTGAAACCGTCCGCACTGCTCAAGAAAAACATCACACTCAAGCTAGCTCAACTGTGGCACTTGGTCGCACTTTGATTGCCAGTCAAATTCTCGCCTCAAACGAAAAGGGAAATACCAAAATAACTGTCAAAGTCCTCGGAACTAGCTCACTCGGAGCCATCATCACCGTTGCAGATACTAAGGGAAATGTCAAAGGTTATGTACAAAACCCTGGTGTGGATATTAAAAAAACTGCAACTGGTGAAGTACTGGTGGGACCTTTTGTCGGCAATGGACAATTCCTAGTTATTACTGATTACGGTACTGGAAACCCATATCATTCCATGACGCCTCTTATTTCTGGAGAAATTGGCGAAGACCTAGCTTTCTACCTGACAGAAAGCCAACAAACTCCGTCAGCAGTTGGACTTAATGTTCTTTTAGATGAAGACGATAAGGTCAAGGTTGCAGGCGGCTTCTTGCTACAAGTATTGCCAAATGCCAAGGAAGAAGAAATAGCCCGTTTTGAAAAACGCATCCAAGAAATGCCAGCCATTTCAACACTGCTAGAGAGTGACGACCATATCGAAGCCCTTCTCAAAGCTATCTACGGCGACGAACCATACAAACGTCTGTCTGAAGAAGAAATTCGTTTCCAATGTGACTGCAGCAAAGAACGATTTATGAACGCCCTTGCAAGCCTTCCGAGCTCAGATTTACAGGAAATGAAGGATGAAGACCACGGGGCAGAAATTACTTGTCAGTTCTGCCAAACTACTTACAACTTTGATGAAAACGACTTGGAGGAACTCATTCGTGACAAATCTTAATACACCTTTTATGATTGGGAACGTCGAGATCCCAAACCGGACGGTCCTCGCACCCATGGCCGGTGTGACAAACTCAGCCTTTCGTACTATTGCAAAAGAACTTGGAGCTGGGCTCGTGGTCATGGAAATGGTCTCTGACAAAGGAATCCAATACAATAACGAAAAGACTCTTCACATGCTTCATATCGATGAAGGAGAAAACCCAGTTTCTATCCAGCTCTTTGGTAGTGACGAAGATAGCCTCGCACGCGCAGCAGAATTCATCCAAGAAAACACCAAGACCGATATCGTCGATATCAACATGGGCTGCCCAGTTAATAAAATCGTAAAAAACGAGGCTGGTGCTATGTGGCTCAAGGATCCAGACAAGATCTATTCTATCATTAACAAGGTTCAATCAGTCCTTGATATCCCTCTCACTGTCAAAATGCGTACAGGCTGGTCTGACCCATCCTTAGCAGTAGAAAACGCCCTCGCTGCTGAAGCTGCAGGTGTTTCTGCCCTTGCCATGCACGGTCGTACCCGTGAACAAATGTATACTGGCCATGCGGACCTTGAAACCCTTCACAAGGTTGCCCAAGCTCTTACAAAAATTCCATTTATCGCCAATGGTGACATCCGCACTGTCCAAGATGCAAAACAACGTATTGAAGAAGTCGGTGCTGATGCCGTTATGATTGGACGCGCAGCTATGGGAAATCCTTATCTCTTCAACCAAATCAATCATTACTTTGAAACAGGAGAAATCCTGCCTGATTTGACCTTTGAAGACAAGATGAAAATCGCCTACGAGCACTTAAAACGCTTGATTGACCTTAAAGGTGAGAATATCGCTGTCCGTGAATTCCGTGGCTTAGCTCCTCACTATCTCCGTGGAACATCTGGAGCCGCTAAACTTCGTGGTGCTATTTCACAAGCAAGTACTCTAGCAGAGATTGAAGCACTATTGCAGTTAGATAAAGCATAATCTTCTATCCACCTCACAAAAAAGGCAAAGCTCAAAAAGAGCCTTGCCTTTTATATATTTTCATCTTGCAAATCTAGTTGCTTCACTCTAGCTATATAGTAGGCCATGATCAAAAACAGATTGAAGCTGACAATCCAAATAGACCATTCATGGAAAAAATGCATCGATACAGCCAAACTAATTGCCCCCAAAACAAAACTCCCTACAACAATTCCATAGTTCAAGGCTTGGCGACGATATTCTTGAACATCTCCCTCTCCTCTAACGATGCGATACAAAGCAGTCAACATCTTTCGGTAATTTCCAGAGGTCATAAAAATGACATAGGGATGATCTTCAATTAAACTACCCGTAAATGTTAGCATCATCATACCTGTTCCAAAAGCAATAAAAGGTACTTCTAGTAAAGGAAATCGAGAAAAGAAGGGCAAAAGAAGAGTTCCAATAAATAAGGGAAGCAACATCTTAACCCGCCAATAGGCTGTTTTGCGATATTCTTTCATGTGTAAGGCAAAAACAAATCCTAGGGAAAAGAAAATAATGGAGCAGAATCGCAACATGGTATTGAGGACATTCGAGTCGTGCCAATCTGATATCAGTAGGAGAATGTTCCCAGTCTGTGTCGCCACCAAACTATGGTACTGGATGTGACAGAACACATCCAAAGAACCACCTATAAATCCAAGAAACACTCCCATGAGTCGTGTATTTTGAGGTAAAATTAATTTATCCACCATTGATTTATCACTCATTCCCTTTTGATTCATTTATTATACCACTTCTATTTAGAGAAATTAAGTGAAAAACAGTTGAACTACTCTTTTATAAATCTAAGTCTAGACTATACTTGAGGTAGTTTTCTATGGTTGAATCAAGACAACACTAGAAACTGTACCATCCGCTCCTGTTGTAATTTGGATGACTTTTCCACCACCTACTTCAGCATTGTATTTCCCATCATCAAGAGTATAAGAATAGCTTTGGATAGAATAGTTTTCTTTCTTACCATCAGCAGATTCTACTGTAAACTGACCACTTGATGAGACAGTGATAGTTTCGCCATTAGCACCCTTCCAATTTCCAGCTGCAGCCGAAAAATCTTTGTCAACCATGGTCAAGACACCTTTATAACGTTTGTTATGTTCTGCCTGCTTGTCTTGAAGTTTGCGATCAGTTGTTGGATCATAAGTTGACTGATTCGGTTTTGCTTGTGTTCCTTGTTGATTGGATGGGGATTGAGAAGGGGCTTGCTTAGCAGAAGATTCTTGGCTCTGCTTTGTTTCTGGTGCCGTTGTTGCTTGCGATTGATTAGGAGTAGACGTCGACTGATCAGAAGATGACGACTTAGTGTTTTCTGATGAAGTTGATGACTTCTGAGTCTTGTTATCTTTACTTGAAGAACTTGCCTTAGAACTAGAAGATGCTTGTGTTGTCTTACTAGAACTATCACTCGCAGTGTTCTCTTTCTTATTACCACAAGCTCCTAATATCAGAGTTGAAGCGAGTACAGTTGCGACCATTAATTTGATAGAAGTTTTGGTTTTCATTTTACACTCCTTTGTAACACTTTTGAAATGTTAAGAAATATTTTTGTAACATTATTGTAATATTTGTTTTTGAATCTGTCAACTATTTATCTAAAATTTTTTAGTACATTTTTCCTACTCCCTCCATATCTTTTATTCGTAAAAAATTTAAAAAAGAAAGATTCTTCCTACTGAAATGCTATCTTTTAAAAGTGTAATCGCTTGCATTTTTTTCTTGAAGGGCTATAATAAAATTGAAATAGGATGTTGGAGGTGTAGGTTTATGTCAAAGAAATATTACAAGTATCTTCCTTGGATGATTATTGGTGCATTCTCTTCTTATGGAATTGCTACTCATTACGCTCAAACAACATTTGATTTGTTCTATTTAACTGCCATTTTCATGATTGTCTATGTGGCTCTAATGTACTTACATGAACATTATTTAAAATATAAATACAAAGATTTATTCATTCGAACCATGAGTAATTCTAATAAAGATAAACATCCTTAAACAAAAAGAGGTCGGGAA